>JBFZES010000133.1:0-13296 GCA_041306725.1 Spirochaetaceae bacterium
CGCCAGGGCGAAGAGCGCATCTATGTCGAGATACCCGGCGCGGCCGACCCGGAGCGCATAAACAGCATAATCATGGGCAGGGGCAGGCTCGCTTTCCATATAGTGGACGAGGAAGCCACCTCGCGGCTCATGCAGTACCTGTCTACCAATCCCACCGGCATAGACGATCAGTACCGCGTGGCCGATCCCACCATACTGCCCGCCGGCTACGTAGCCCGCAGGTTCTACCGCAAGGACGCCTACGGCCTCGACGAGTGGACCGGGTCCTACATGGTCATCACCGAAACGCCCGGCCTTGACGGCAACTACATCGAGAGCGCCACGGTTAGCTCGGACGCCATTACCGGCCAGCCCGAAGTGCTGTTCGCCCTCGATGCCGCCGGCGGCGAGATCTTCTATCAACTGACCAGCGCCAACGTGAACAAGACCATGGCGGTAGTGCTCGATGACCGCGTGCGCACCGGCGCCCGCATATCCGGCCCCATACAGGCCAATGTGCGCATTACCGGCTTCAGCCTCGAGGAAGCCAATAACCTGGCCCTTATACTGCGCTCGGCGGCCCTGCCCGTGGAGCTCGTGGTAGAGTCCCAGCAGGCCATAGGCGCGTCCCTCGGCGAGGATTCCATACGCCAGGGCACCCAGGCCGTCGCCATAGCCCTCATCGCCGTATTCGCGTTCATGCTGCTCTACTATAAGGGCGCGGGCATTAACGCCTCCTTGGCGCAGGTGTTGAACCTCCTCCTTATGCTCTCCATACTCTCGGCTTTCAACCTTACCCTTACGCTTCCGGCCATAGCCGGCTTCGTGCTTACCTTAGGTATGTCGGTGGACGCCAACGTAATCATCTTTGAGCGCATAAAAGAAGAGCTCCGCGAGGGTAAGGGGCGCAAGGCTTCCATAGACGCCGGCTTCTCCAAAGCCTTCTGGGCCATCATGGACTCGAACGTGACCACGATCATAGCCGCCCTCTTCTTGGCCCAGCTCGGCTCAGGCCCCATACAGGGCTTCGCCATTAGCTTGGCCATAGGCAATATGTCGTCGCTCTTCACGTCTTTGTTCCTGTCCAGGCTCATATTCGACTTTACCACCGACACCTTTAAGAAGAACACGCTTTCTATCAGCTGGAGGGTAAAATGAAGCGCTTGATAAGGTTCCATAAAGCCTTCCCCGCAGCGGCCGTGCTGTCCTTGGCCCTGGTGCTCTTCGGCGCCGTTGGCCTCGTCGTGCGCGGCTTCAACCTGGGCGTTGATTTCCAGGCCGGTATCAATCAGTACGTACAGCTTGCCTACCCCGCCGCTACGCTGAGCTACCAGGGCACGGGCACGCCCAAGCTTAGCATCAGCGATAACATGGCCACCGTCGTCTTTACCGGCGCGGACGCCACGAGCAGGACCGTAAGCTGGGACCTCCGCACCGTGGGCACCATAAACGACCTAGGCGCAGCCATGAAGGGCGAAGGCATAGAATTGAGCGTGCGCGACGGCGCGGGCCTCGCCGCTTCCTACCTCGTCCCTACCTACCAGGGCGACTTTATCCTGTCGGATGCGCCTACGCTTATCCACCGCTCCGCTCGCTCGGCCGAAGAGAGCTTCGGCAGCATAGAGGCGGTGCGCGAGGCCGTAGCCTCCGTGGGCAGCGTATCGGTGCAGAATGTAGGCGGCCGTGACTCCATGCAGTACGTGGTGCGCGTGCGCGACGACGGCACGGACCGGGCTTTTAGCAGCCAGGTGCCCCTGCTCATAGACAAAGCCCTTGAGTCCGCGTTCGGCGCCGATAGCGCCGTGGTCATGAAGACCGACTACGTGGGCGCCCGCTTCTCCCAGGACCTTGCCGACAACGCGTGGAAGCTGGTCGTGTTCACGCTGGGCGTTATCATGATTTACGCGAGCATACGCTTCAAGTTCAAGTTCGCCGCCGGCGCCGTGCTTGCCATCATGCATGACGCCCTCATCGTGATGGGCTTCATCGTATGGACGGGCATGGAGTTCAATACATCGTCCATAGCCGCCATCCTGACCATACTGGGCTATTCGATCAACGATACCATCGTTATCTTTGACCGCGTGCGCGAGGACCACAAGCTCAACCCGACGGATAAAATGAGCACGGTCTTGGACAAGTCCATAAGCGAAACCTTGGGCCGCACCGTGATTACTACCGTAACCACCTTGCTCGCGGTGTTCGCGCTCTACTTCTTCACGAGCGGCACCATCAAGGATTTCGCCCTCGCCCTGATCGTCGGCATGACCGTCGGTACCTATTCCACGGTGTTCATAGCCTGCGGCTTCGTGAACTTCTGGGACGGTTTCATGGCTAAGCGCCAGGCAAAGCTGGCTCCCGCCGCGGCCGCTCCCAAAGCCGTGCGCTAAGGCCGCATACAGCGACGCTGATTAGCGGCGCCGAAAGGCGCCGCTTTTTCATTCTCGGGGCAGCATGTACGTAAATCTTTAATGCTTAGTACTTTACAAACATAAGGCTTTTCTGTATATTCATACCGTTATCATACTTCGGCGCCGTACCCAAGCGGTAAGGGAGAGGTCTGCAAAACCTTCATGCATCGGTTCGATTCCGATCGGCGCCTAAACAGAACAGCCCGGCTTTAGCCGGGCTGTTCTGTTTTATAAAGCGACGAGAGGAATCGAAGGGAGCGAGCGCGGCGCGATAGCGCCGAAGAGGCACCATGGATGGTGCCGGAAGCGAGCTCCCCGGCCTGGAGGCTTGAGGCAGGATGCCGAAAGCCGTAAGGCGATTCCGATCGGCGCTTACTTGACTATAAGCCGATTAAGCCTGGCCACGAAATCGGCGGGGTCCTTGAGCTGATTGCCTTCCACGAGCAGGGCCTGGGACAGGAGCACGAAGGCGACGTCCGCTATGCGCCCGTCGTCGCTTTCCTCGACGAGGCTGAGCACGAGGGGGTGGTCGCCGTTCACCTCGAGTATGGGTTTGACGTCTACGCCGGCGTCTCGGCCCATGCTCTTCATGAATTGCATCATCTGCATGGAGGGGTCGTTCTCGTCTACGACTATGCAGGAAGGGCTCTCTGAGAGACGAGAGGAAAGCTTAACGTCCTTTACCTGGTCGCCCAGGGCTTTCTTCAGTTTCTCCACGACGGGAGCCAGGTTCTTTTCTTTCTTCTCGTCTTTTTTGCCCTCGAATTCCTTCTCCGATCCGGCGCGGTTGACGGACTTGAACTCAAGCTCGCCGTACTTGCCGGCCATGGGCATGACGAGTTCGTCGATCTCGTCGGAGCAGAGCAGCACCTCTATGCCTTCCTTGCGGTACATCTCCAGGAGGGGAGACTTGCGCAGGCGCGCTTCCTGGTCGCCGCTTATGTAGTAGATAGCCTTTTGGCCGTCCTTCATGCGGGTCTTGTAATCGGCGAGGCCAGTCCATCCGTCGGCCGCCGTGCTCTTAAAGCGCACGAGCTCCATGAGGGCTTCCTTGTTGGCATAGTCGGAATACAGGCCTTCCTTGAGCGGACGGTTGAATTCGTCGGCGAATTTGCCGTAGCCCTGAGGATCGCGGGCGGCGAAGTCCTTAAGCTCCGACAGGACTTTCTTTACCGAAGCGTTGCGTATGTTGGCCATGACGCGATTCTGCTGGAGTATCTCGCGCGATACGTTGAGGGGCAGATCCTCGGAGTCTATAACGCCGCGCAGGAAGCGCAGATAGGGCGGCAAGAGCTCCTTATCGTCGTCGGTAATGAATACGCGCCTTACGTAGAGCTTTACGCCGGGCTTGTAGTCGGCGTAGTAGAGGTCGAAAGGAGCCTTGGAGGGCACGTAGAAGAGGGTGGTGTATTCCTGCGTGCCTTCCGCCTTGGTGTGCATCCAGAGCAGGGGCTCCTCCTCAGAATCCGCTATGTTCTTGTAGAAGTCTACGTAGTCTTCTTTGCCGAGCTCGCCCTTGGCGCGGCTCCACAGGGCCTTGGCGCTGTTGATCTGCTCGTCTTTCTGCAGTTTCTTGCCGCTCTTTTTGCCTTTATCGTCGTACTCCTCTTCCTCGTACGCCAAGCGTATGGGAAAGGCAACGTGGTTGGAGTATTTCTTGACGAGCTCCTCGAGGCGCCAGCGCGAGAGAAACTCGCGGCCGTCGTCGTTCATGGAAAGGGTTATAGTGGCGCCGTGGCTTTCGCGGGCCGCGGGCTCTATGGCGTAGGAGCCCTTGCCGTCGCTGGTCCACAGCCATGCGCCGTCCTCGCCGGCCTTGCGGGTAAGGACGCTTACGCCGTCGGCCACCATGTAGCTGGCGTAGAAGCCAACGCCGAATTGGCCTATCAGGTTGGAATCGCGGCGCTGGTCCTGGGACAGGGCGGAAAGGAAGCGCTTCGTGCCCGAGCGGGCTATGGTGCCGAGGTTTTCCACGAGCTCGGCTTCGTTCATGCCTATGCCGTTATCCTCTATGGTCAAGGTTCCGGCCGCCTGGTCGAAGCGCAATCGTATGAGGGGGTCGAAGGCTATGCCTTTGTAGGCGTCGTCGGATGCCGATAGATAGCGGAGCTTGTCTATGGCGTCCGAGGCGTTAGAAACGAGTTCCCGGAGGAATATTTCCCTGTGGCTATACAGCGAATGGACGATGAGCTGCAGAAGTTCGTTTACTTCCGCCTGAAATTGGTGTGTGGACATGGATTTCTCCTGTGAGCTTATTGAAGGGTAACGTCGCCTAAGATAACGATGAAAGGCCGCTTAGGGCAAGGGCTTTAGCGCTTTACGGGGTAGTCGTAGGCTTGCCATTGGGCGGCAAAGCCTTTAAAGCCCAGATCGGCCACCCTTTGGGCCTGGGCGTCGGCGGCGTCCCCATAGTGCATAAGGAAGGTCTTTGCCCTGATCGCCGGAGGAAGCTCCGCGAGCTCTTCCAGCGAGGCGTGCACGCCGCCCTTAAAGAGCTGGCAGTCATGGAATATGATATCCAGGCGGTAGCGGCTCTCGAGGAATTCTATGAGCTCAGGATCGAAGCGTGTGTCGCTGGTATAAGCTATGCGGTCGTCTATGACCACGCCGTAGCTTAAGGACGATGAGCGCCAGGTAGGCGCGGAGTCGGGTATGTGCATGGTGCGAAACATGGATAGCTTAAGGCCGCCTAGCGTAGCCTCGCAGAGCTGCCTGTCCGCGCCCGGCACGGGCACGGGTTCTATCACATCCCAAAAGTCCTCGAAGCGCAGAAGGCGCCCGTCGCTGCGCTCGTTATAGGCGGCCCCGCCGGCGAGGGATTTATTCCACAGGAAGCGCCGATAGCGCTCCGGAGCGATCATGGTGGTCTTCTGCCTGGCCATATAGCGGTTGAGGAGCATGACCTCTTCAAGCCCGCCCACATGGTCGGCATGGGAATGGGTGATGAGGTAATTGCGTATGGAGCTTACCGATAAACCAAGGTGCGAAAGCGCTTCGGGCGCCCGCGTGCCGCAATCGATGAGCACATGGTCGGGGCCTTTGATAACGAGGAGGTTATTCTGATAATTCTTCTTCGTAAAGGCGCTGCCCGCGCCGACGAAGACGAGCCGAAGCCGTCCGTCGGTCTGTAGCGATAGGGGCGGGGTAAGGGCTGTGGATGCATCGCGCTGAGTTGTGCTCATAGTCGACAAAACTATACAGTACTCTGCGCCGTTTTTCCAAGAAAAGAGCGCTTTAGCCCGTTTTTTCTTGGTTTGACAGGCCGATAATCTACATGATATAGTCTTGTGGATTGTACTAAACGGGCTGGAGGCATGATTGTCGACCTTACGACGATATAAAGATCTGGAAAAGACGTTCGCAAAACGCTTCGCGCGGTCCGTGAGGGGCTTTTTTTCCGCGGTCAGCGCTTTTTTCGGACGTTTGGCCAAGGCCGGCAGCCAGAAGCTCACCATTATGCTCGTTCCCCATACGGAGCGGCGCATATTAAACCTGCAGATAAGCTTTTTCGGCCTCGCCTTGGTGTTGGTGCTCTTGGTGGGGGGCGTAAGCGCCCTGAGCTTCGCCGCGCTTGATTATTCCGAAGCCTTATCAAAGCTCGCCGGCAAAGCCGACAGCCTTAACGATACGCAAACCCAGCTTGACGCTATGCGCGATACCTCCACGCGGCTCGTAAAAGCGGCGCGATCCTTTCAGCTTGCCTTGGATTCCACGCTTGCTAAAATCGGGGCCAAGCCGAACGCGACCGCCAACGCCAGCCGCGATGGCGACCTTGCCGCGTTCTTCGAGCTCAGCGATACCGGCACGGGGAGCCTGCGCGAGGCGGCAGAGATAGATCGCGTAACGCGCTACCTTGAGCAGAGCGTGCAACCCATACAGGAACTCGGCGAAATAATCGCCGCGCAGGGCGCCACGCTTACCGAGATTCCCAATCTATGGCCGGTAAAGGGCGGCATCGGCCACATATCCATGTACTACGGCCAGAACGAAAACCCCATCTACGGTTCCTGGTACATGCATAAGGGCATCGATATTTCCACTTTCCGCTCGGGAGATTCTATCCTTTCCACCGCCGACGGCAAAGTCGTTACCGTAGCTTACGACATAGGCTTAGGCAACTACGTTATCATAGAGCATAAATACGGTTTCCTTACGCGCTACGCCCATATGAAGGCTTCCAGGGTTCAGAAGGGGCAGGTCGTGCGGCAGGGAGACGTCGTCGGCTACATAGGCAATACCGGCTTATCCACCGGCCCCCATTTGCACTACGAGATACATTTAGGCACCGAAACCATAGACCCGCTTCAATTCCTCAAGAACCGCTCCGGCGCTTCTGCCTCGAATAAGTAAGCGGCCGGAGCAAAAGCCGACCATGGCCGCAGCGAAAGACAGCTTAGTAAATACCATACTCGGGCCGGACAGCTCCTTTAGGGGCGACGTGGTCGTGGACGGCTTTGTCCGCGTGGACGGCGACTTTTCAGGGTCCCTGCGCACGAGCGGCAAGCTTGTGGTCAGCTCGGATGCGCGCTGCAACGCCTCGCTCGTGGCCAGATCCGCCGTCATAGGCGGCGTGGTGCGCGGCGACGTATGCGTTACCGATAAGCTTACCCTGCTTGACGGCGGCATTATCGTCGGCAACGTCTTCGCGCCGTTTCTCGACGCGGAAGCCGAGATCATCATCCATGGCGACGTGGAAGTATCCGGCAAGGCCGAGGGCGTCGAAGAGGCTATGCTGGCGTTCATGAAGCGCCATGAAATGGGCATACGGCCCTGGGCGCTGGAAAGCCCGCGCGGGTGACGCGTCGCCGTGGCTAAGATAGACGCGCCGGATACCTTGATAGCCGGGCTTGTGCCCGGGCTTACGGGACGCAGGGCTGAGCGCAAGAAGGACGCGCCTAAGGCGGGCGCTTTTAGCTCGGCGCTGAAGAAGGCGGAAGAGTCTGAAGCCACCCCGGCGGCGCTCGCGCTGCCGTTTTCCGAGGGAGAGGCTTCCGAGCTGCTCGATGGCGTACATGCGTTCGGCGAGGCGCTCAAGCGCGACGCTTCGACCGAGAATATCAAGAACTACAAAAAGGCCGTGCGTGATTTCGTCCACTACGTAGTCGAACGGGCCTACGCGGTGGAAGAAAAGGTATCCGGCGGGAATATTCTTAAACGCAAGAAGTTCACGACCGTGGCCATCATAGACGAGAAGCTGGAACGGCTCGCCGCCGACGTGCTCTCGTCGCAACGCGACCGGCTGGACATATTGAAGCGCCTCGACGAGATACATGGATTGCTCGTCGACCTGTTGCGCTAGCCCGTCGACCTGGGTATTTTGAACCAGCCTTAAATGCGGCTGGGCTAGGAGCTGGACTTATGGACGATTACTCATATCAGGAGATGTCTGAGGAAGACCTCAGGCATCTGGAAGACGACCATGTGGAGCATCAGGAGGACAAGGGGCAAAGCGCCGAGCTTCCGGACATACTCTACCGCATCAAGGCCGAGCCGTATAACGAGACCTATTTCGCCAGCTTTGACACGCCGCTTGAGGCCGGCAGCAAGGTGCTCGCCCCTACCCGCTATGGCCGCGACCTTTGTACCGTGCTCGGCCGCGTAAGCTTCCCGGGCTTCGTGCGCGCGGAAGATATCCTGAAGATAGAGCGCCTTGCGAACCAGGCGGACATAGATCGCAGGAATCAGGACAAAGAGAAGGAAAAGAAGGCCTACGAGCTCTGCCAGGAAAAGATAAAGGCCCACGCCCTGCCTATGAAGCTGGTGTTCGCCCATTATCTGCTTGACGATTCCAAGGTGCTCTTCTTCTTTACCGCCGATTCCCGCGTGGATTTTAGGGATCTGGTAAAGGACTTGGTGTCGGTATTCAAGATGCGTATCGAGTTGCGCCAGATAGGCGTGCGCGACGAGGCGCGGGTCGTGGGCGGCTGCGGCGTATGCGGCCGCGTGCTGTGCTGCCATGGCGTTACCGACAAACTGGTGCCCGTTTCCATCAAGATGGCCAAGGACCAGAATCTATCCCTCAATTCCCTGAAGATATCCGGCCCCTGCGGGCGCCTGCTCTGCTGCCTGGCGTATGAGTTCGGCTTCTATAGGGAGGCGCGCCGCGGCATGCCTAACGAAGGCACGCGCATACCCTACGACGGCACCATGCTCCGCGTTATCGAGGTGAACGTACCCGCCGGCAGGCTTAGGCTTTCCGGCGAGGATGGCCGCTACCTTGAAGCCAAGGCTGAGCGCTTTGTGCAGCGGGAGGGCAAATGGGCCCTGCTCGACGAGGAATCCAAGTAGGGCGCCGATTGCCTTACGCGAAAAAAAAAACGGGCGAGCCTTCCTGGCTTCGCCCGTTTTTTTTATTCGGTATAGTCGCTGATTTCCAGCTCAAAGATGAGGAAGGCGTCCGGCGGTATGACGCCGCTCGCCCCGCCAGCGGAGCCATACGCGTATTCAGGCGGTATGGCTACGAGGCGCTTTTCGCCTTTTTTCATTTCCATGACCATGCGGTCCCAGCCCGGGATGACCTGGCCGGATCCCACCTCGAATTCTATGGGGCCTCCATGGAGCGAAGAGTCGTCGAAGACGAGGCCGGTGGAAAGCATGCCCTTATAGGAAACCTTGGCTAGCCAGAAGCGGCGTATGGTAGGGCCGGAACCCTCCTTGAGCACCTGGACGAGAAAGCCGTCCTCGCGGCGCCTCAGTTCCGGCCAGCGGCTCAAAATCTGCGTTATGTCGAGTTCCTTCTGCGCCTGTTTACGCTGGATAAGGGCGAAGCTCGCCTCCTCCAGGTACGCGTTCCACGCTGCCTGGTCCGCCTTGAAGGCCTGAGCCCCTTCGCCTATGCGCAGTATGGTCACGCTTTTCATCGCGTCGCCCTCGCGCATTGCCTTAACGGCCTTCATGCCTTCCACGACGCGGCCGAAGCTGGTGTATTTGCCGTCAAGCGAAGGTATGGCGTCCAGGGTGATATAAAATTGGCTGCCGTTGGTGTCCGGCGCGTATTTAGCCATGCCGAGCACGCCAGGCGCGTCGTGCTTGAGCCTGTCATGGTACTCGTCGGGGAATATATAGCCCGGGCCGCCTGAACCGTCGCCGGCGGGGTCGCCGCCCTGAATAAGGAGGCCTTCCTGCACGCGGTGAAAGCTCAGCCCGTCGTAGAAGTGCTTGCCGAAGGTGGCGTCCAGGCTGCCTTCGGCAAGGCCTATGAAATTCGCCACGGCAAGGGGGGCGTGCTCGTAATCCAAGAAGGCGTATACAAGGCCCTTCGTCGTGTCTATGCGGGCGTATATGCCTGCCGGAAGCCTAGGCTCTCCGCCGCAGGAAACGAAGAGCGTTATCGCGAGAGCCAGTATGAGCAGGGCGGGGCGGAATCGGGTTACCATTGCATCCTCCGAGTATCGAATTGGCCAAGGCGCCGCGGGCGCGGGCAGGCGCGGGAAGAATGCAAGGGTAGCATGGAAAACGCCGCGCGGACAAGCTTGGTAACAGGCACGAGCTTCGTAACGCGGGTGGCGCGCCTTGGTAAGGTCGCGTATACTGTGCCCGGAGGGCAGTGCCATGTCCGAGGAAAACTACCAAAGGCCCAGCTGGGACGAGTATTTTATGGAGGTCTGCGACGCCATAGCCAAGCGCGCCACCTGCGACCGAGGCCGTTCCGGCTGCGTCATAGCGCGCGACCACCAGATACTGGCCACCGGCTACGTCGGCGCGCCGTCGGGGCTACCCCATTGCGACGAGGCTGGCCATCAGCTCAAGCAGCTCGTGCACGAGGATGGCAGCGTTACCAAGCATTGCGTGCGCACCGTGCACGCGGAGCAGAACGCTATCTGCCAGGCGGCCAGGCGGGGCATAGGCATAGGCGGCGCTACCCTGTATTGCCGCATGACGCCCTGCAGGGCCTGCGCCATGATGATCATCAACTGCGGCATCGTGCGCGTGGTGTGCAAAAAAAAATACCATGACGGCGCGGAGAGCGAGGGCATGTTCGCCATGGCCGGCGTGGCCGTGGAATACGTCGACGCGAGCGTTGAGCGTTACGATAACCAATAGGAATGGCCGCGCATAACGCGCCGCGCGCTTGAAGGCCGCGCGCTTTTGCTGTACTTTGATCCGGTGAGCATACGCATAGTATACATAGCTGAGATAGTGGGGCGCGCGGGGGTATTCGCCGTCAAAAAAATCCTTCCGGGCCTTCGCGAGCGCGAGCGCCCGGATCTGGTCATAGCCAACGGCAGCGGTACCACGGGCGGCACGGGCCTGGGCAAGGCGCACTCGGTGTACCTTCGCAAGCTGGGTATCGACATAATCACGACGGGCGAGGCCGCCTTCTACAAAAAAGACATCGTGGAGGCCTTCCCGAGCTCGCCCTGGCTCTTGCGCCCCGCCAATCATCCCCAGGGCGTGCCAGGCAGGGGCCTGCGCATCCATAAGCTGCCGAACGCGAACGTGGCGGTCATACAGCTGCTTGGGCAGACGGGCTTTGGCCGCATCCACCTGGACAACCCCTTCCATATCCTGGATGCCATACTCAAGGATATAGGCCCGGAGCCAAGCGCCGTATTCCTTGAATTCCGCGCCGGCACCACCGCGGAAAAGAACGCCATGTTCCGCTACGCGGACGGCCGGGTGTCCGCGGTCATAGGCTCGCATTCCCGCACCCTGAGCGCTGACGCGCAGATAGGCGAGGGCGGTACCGCCTTTATCACGGACGCGGGCATGACCGGGAGCGCCCAGTCCGTGTGCGGCATGGACGGGCCAACGAGGATACGCGAGTTCATGAGCGGCATACCGGCCTGGGCCAAGGACGCTACGCTCTCGCCCGAGCTGCAGGGTTGCGTGCTTGAGCTTGGCGATGACAGGAAAGCGCTTTCCATACGGCCGCTCCGCATCGCATGCAAGGAGGAATTCCATGAGAGAGATGGGCATAGTAACTAAGATAGACGGCGCTACCGCGACCGTTAGCATAACGATGGGCGAAGCGTGCTCGAACTGCAATTCCAAGGGCGAGTGTTCCGTGGTAGGCGCACAGCTCGTAGCGGACCTGCCCGCCGAATCCGCCATTAAGCCGGGCGATATCGTGCGGATAGAACTGCCCAGCGGGATACAGGCCGCGGCGCTGGCCTGGATAGTGCTCCTGCCCCTCGCGCTCTTTGGCGCCGGGTACGCGGCGGGCGGCGCCTTGGCGCCGGGTCAGGGCGAGGGGCTTCCGGCCTTATTAGGCTTATGCGGCATAGCGCTTGGCCTCCTTGGCGCTGTATTCGCCTCTAAGCGCGGCCGGCTCGGCCGTAGGCCCGCAATAACGCCGCTCGCCGCCGAATAGGGCGGCGCGTAGCCGGTTTATCGCGCCAGGGGCGGGGGCCGCGGCCTACGCGAGCAGGAGCGCCGCCGCTAGCTTGCGCGCCGCGTTTTCGCCCGCGAGTTCCTCCACGAGGGCCATGGAGAATTCCCCCGCGCAGCCCGCCGCCGCGCCGGTCACTATGCGCCCGTCACGCACGGTGCGCTCAGCCTTGTACTTGCCGCCGGGCACCGAGCCTTCCAGCCCCGGGTAGCAGCAAAACTCCTTGCCTTCAAGCAGGCCGCATGCCTTGCCGAGCACGAGGGCAGGCGCGGCGCAGATCGCGCCGATGAGGGCGCCGGCTTCGGCATGCCGCAGGATGAAGGCGCGGGCGAGCGCGTTGGCCGCTATGGCTTCGGCGCCCTTGCCGCCGCCGGGCACGACCACGCAGTCGAAATCCTCGTCATCGAGCTCATCGAGCACGCTGTCCGCGGCTATGCCTATGCCGTGGCCGCCTATCACCTCGCGGGCGCTAAGCCCAGCGCCGATAACGCTGAATCCGGCGCGGCGCAGGTAGTCTATGGGCGTGATCGCTTCCACTTCCTCGCAGCCGTCGGCCAGAATAACGCATACCTTTTTCAAGAGTGCCTCCTTATACGGAGCTACTGCCCGCCTTGCTCTACTATACGCCATTTCTGGACAAATCAAATGGCCCGGAGTATACTAATCCCGTCCCAGTCCGCATAGCTAAAGGAGTTCACACTATGGATACGCGAAACGGCCTCGTTAACTTCACGCTGTTCGTAATTATCTTCGCCTTTGCCTTCGTGTTCTCGATCGATGCGCTGTCTCAGCCGAATACCCTCTATGGAGTGCTGGCCCTGATCGGCTTCGTCGTATGCCTCGCCGGTTCCCTCTTTAACGGCATCATGGCGCAAAAAGGCGGAGAAGCCATGGCCGTGTGGTTCTTCAGCTACGCGGTTATCGCGGGCATAATCACGGTATGGTATTTGACCCGCTGCGGTACCGCCTTCGGTTGGTGGTAAGCTAAACGCCCGTCGGCGGGTTTAAGCCGTCGCGCTTTATCGAGGAGCGGCCCATGGCGGGCCGCTTTTTTTCGTCTATACTGATGGCATGAAAATCTCCGATTTCTTAGCGCTGTCCTGGACCGAGCCCGGCGAGCCGCTTATAGAGCCGCCCCGCTTCTCCCCCCTTATCGCCGATCCAAGCTTCCTGTTTCCTGAGGAAAGCGAAGACGGGAATTGGGCTTTGGCCGCGCATTCGGCCTGGGGCCTGCATCTGTACCGCTCGGGCGACGGCTTATCGTGGCGGGACCAAGGCCTGGCCCTGCGGCACGCCATGCGGCCCTTCCTGCGCAAAGTGGGCCGGGATTATTTCTTATACTATGAGCTGTATCGGCCCTTCGCGCTTCCCATGACCGCGCTGCCGCGGCGGCCGCGTTGGCGCTCGGCCCTTGCGCTTTCGACGAGCGTCGACTTAAAGCGTTGGCGTTCGCTAGGCGCTCTCTTAGAGCCCGATAAAGCCTGGATGGTCGCCGAAGGCCTCGGGTCGGCGCTCTCCAATCCCTGCCTCGTGCAGCGAGACTGCGCCTGGCGCCTCTACTACTCCGCGTCGCTG
>JBFZES010000134.1:0-2647 GCA_041306725.1 Spirochaetaceae bacterium
GGCGGCCATAAATCCCGCCGAGGTGTACGCGGAAGAGGCGACCACGAAGCATAACGTGCGCGCCCTCGTGAACGTGCTGCAGAGGCTGGTCCCCCCCGAGCTCGCTCCGCTCGTACATATGGGCGCCACGAGCGTGGACATACTGGACACGGCGCAGGCGGCGCGCATGCGCGACGTAAGCCAGCGGGTGGTGTTGCCGCTCCTGGCGGAGCTGGAGCTTGAGCTCTGCGGACTTGCCGAGCGGGAGGCGGATACCCCCCAGGTGGGGCGCACCCACGGGCAGCACGCGGTGCCCATCACCTTCGGCTTCGCCATGGCGGAGTACGCATCGCGCCTGGGCAAATGCCTGCCCGAGATCGCGTCCCGCGCCGGGGACCTCCGCGGCAAGCTGGCGGGCGCCACCGGCTCCTACAACGCCCTGTCCATGAGCTATGCAGACCCTGAAGCCGTAGAGCGCTCCTACCTGGACAAGCTGGGCTTAAAGCCCAGCGAACACTCCACGCAGCTGGCCGAGCCCGAGCACCTGTTGCGCCTCCTTACCGAGCTCAATACCGCCTTCGGCATCATAGCCAACCTAGCCGACGACCTGCGTAACCTGCAGCGTTCGGAGATAGACGAACTGCGCGAGGGCTTCGGCGCCGGGCAGGTGGGCTCGTCCACCATGCCCCAGAAACGAAATCCATGGAATTCTGAGCACGTTAAGAGCCTCTGGAAGGCCTTCGCGCCGCGCGTCGTCACCTTTTTCATGGACCAGATATCGGAACACCAGAGAGACCTTACCAATTCGGCCAGCGGGCGCTTCGTGGCCGAGTACATAGCGGGCTTCTGCGCCGCCGCCAGGCGCATGCTCCTGGTGCTCAAGGGCCTGCGCGTAAACCGCGAGCGCATGCTGGCCAATCTGCGCTCGGGCGGCGGGTCGGTGCTCGCCGAGCCGGCGTACATACTGCTGGCCGAGAGCGGCTTCGCCGACGCCCATGAGATCGTGCGCACGCTCACCCTGGAAGCCGAGCGCAGCGGCCTCGGCTTTGGGGAAGCCCTGGCGCGCGATGAAAAGGCCAAGGCGGCCGTCTATAAGAAACTGCGCGATCTTGGCTATGCTAAACCGGAGGATTTCTTTAGCGCGCCTGAGGCCTACAGCGGCCGCGCCGCCGATAAAGCCCGCCACATAGCCGCGAAATATCGGAAGCTGGCGGGGGAATACCTCGCCGAACGGGTCTAAAGGAGGCCGCTTGTGACGATAGCAGAATCGCTGTCCTACGACGACGTGCTCTTGCTCCCCGGCTACTCGGACATACTGCCGCGGGACGCGGACCTACGCACGCGGCTGGCGGGGGACATAAGCCTCAACGTGCCGGTCATAAGCGCGGCCATGGATACGGTAACCGAAGACCGCCTGGCCATAGCCCTGGCGCTGCACGGCGGGGCGGGCGTCATACACCGCAACCTTCGGCCCGAGGAGCAGGCGGCCCAAGTCGAGACCGTGAAGCGCTACCTTAACTGGATAATCGAGGCGCCGGTTACGGTGGAGGCGGACCGCACCCTGCGCGACGTGCGCGCCCTCATGGCCCGCCACCGCGTATCGGGCCTGCCCGTGCTCGGCCCCGAGGGCAAGCTCGTGGGCATCATAACGAGCCGCGACCTGCGCTTCCGCAGCGAGGACGACGATTCGTCGGTGCGCGAGGCCATGACCGCGGGGGTGGTAAGCGAGCGCGGCGAGCCCACGCCGGCCAGCGCCAAGGCTAAATTCGACCGGCACCGCATAGAAAAGCTGCCGGTGGTGGACGACGAGGGACGCTTGCGCGGCCTCATAACCGTAAAGGATATGGAGAAGCACGAGCGCTTCCCCAAGGCCGCCATGGACAAGGCCGGGCGGCTCATCGTGGGGGCCGCCGTATCGCCGCAGGATTTCGATATACGGGTGCCCCTGCTCATGAAGTCGCGCTGCGATTTCGTCGTGCTCGACACCGCCCACGGCGACAGCAAGGGCGTGCTCGACGCGCTAAGCGCCATCAAGAAGCGCTATGGCGTGACGGTCATAGGCGGCAACGTGGCTACCGCCGCCGGTACAAGGCGCCTCATAGACGCGGGCGCGGACGCGGTGAAGGTGGGCATAGGGCCCGGTTCCATATGCACCACCCGCGTGGTGGCGGGCATAGGCGTGGCCCAATTCAGCGCCGTGCTGGACTGCGCCGAAGAAGCCGACAAATCGGGCATACCGGTCATAGCGGACGGCGGCATAAAGTTCTCCGGGGACCTTGCTAAGGCCATAGGGGCGGGCGCGTCCTGTGTCATGATAGGCAATCTCTTCGCGGGCCTCAAAGAAGCGCCCGGCCGCGAGATCATCTACGACGGCAGGATATACAAGGAATACCGCGGCATGGGATCGATGGGAGCGATAAAGGCGGGCTCGGGTGACCGCTACCAGCTCGCCAAGGACGAATCACCGGTGCCCGAGGGCATAGAAGGCCGCGTCCCGTACAAGGGCGAACTCAGGGACTACCTGCACCAGCTCATCGCGGGCCTCAAAAAAGGCATGGGCTACACGGGCTGCCCCGATATCGAATCCCTCAGGAAATATGGAAAATTCGTACGCATCACAAGCGCCGGGCTCAGGGAAAGCCATGCGCACGATGTGTCGATAACACAG
>JBFZES010000135.1:0-3499 GCA_041306725.1 Spirochaetaceae bacterium
CGAGGTATTCGTGCTCGACCCCACATTCAACGCCAGCGCCGAACACCTAAAGGAGGCCATAGCCGCCATGAGGCAGGCGGGCCCTGATCTGCGCTACTACCTGGAATTGCGGGGCGAGCTGGCGGACCGCGAGCAGGCGCGCCTCTTATCGACTATAGACTGCAGCCTGCAGATAGGCTTGCAAAGCGCCGACCCGGCGGTTCTGGCCGGCGTGGGCAGGAGCCTTGAGCCCAAGCGCTTTGCCAAGGCCATCCGCATACTGGAAGAAGAGGGGCTGCTCTACGGCCTGGACCTTATATACGGGCTGCCGGGCGACAGCCTCGAGGGCTTTAAAAAGAGCCTCGATTACGCCCTGGCCCTAGGCCCGAACCATCTGGATATCTTCCGCCTAGCCGTACTGCCGGGCACCGCCCTCTATGACCGCGCCGCCGAGCTGGGCCTGGCACATGAGGCCGAACCGCCCTACCTAGTACGCTCCGCGCCCGGCTTTCCCCCCGGCGACTTGGACAAGGCCGAAGCCCTGGCAGAGGCCGGAGAGCAGTTCTACAACAAGGGCAGGGCCGTCATGTGGTTCAGGCCCCTGGCCGAGGCGCTCGGGCAGCGGCCCTCCCGCATACTGGAGGCTTGGGCGGACTATGCGCGCGGCAGGCTTAAGCCCAGCGAATCAGTCGAGCTAGGCGAGCTGCCCCATGCCGCGCTCGAAGAGCGGATTCTGGCGTTTACGCGAAGCTACATAGAAAAAGACGGGAGCAAGAAATCCGCCGCACTGGCCCTTGCCGCCTGCGAGCTCATACGCGTATCGGGGGCCTGGACCCGCGCTTTGGCTGAAGGGGAAACGACTACGCTCGCGCTAAGCTGGGACCCCGAGGAGCTCCTAGACTACGCGCCGGCGGGCCTCCGCGATTTCGCCTCGGAGGAAAAAGAGCCAGGCGCCTGGCTCTGCGAGAGGAGCCCCGAGGGCCCCCGCTTCAGGAAGGCCCAGGCAAAGGGTTCAGGCGCCAGGCGGCGCTAGCCACGCTACCTAAACTACGCGGCCGCGTTAAAGCCCTAACTGCCTGTCCAGGGAAGTATCGAGGATGATGAAGGTCTCGGTGCTCTGTATCTCGTCGAAGCCCTGCAGGCGGTCGAAGAGCACGCGGTGCAGGTCCTGCATGGACTTTGCCATTACCTTGATAAAGAGGCTGTACGCGCCGGTCGTGTAGTGCACCTCGAGCACTTCGGGCAGGGTATCCAGCTTGGCCATGAGCGTGCCGCAGTCGTGGGCGCGCACGAGCTTAAGCCCTATGAAGGCGCTCACGCTGTAGCCAAGCCGGGCATAGTCTACGCGAAGGGCGGAGCCCTGTATGAGGCCCTCCTCGCGCAGGCGCGCGAGCCTGGCGTGGATGGTGCCCCCGGATACGCCCAAGGTCCGCGCGATTTCCAGATAGGACGCGCGCGCGTCTCCTTGAAGAATCCGCAGTATTTCACGGTCTGTATCGTCGATTTGGCACTGGGCATGTTCCATCGGGGCCTCCCCATGTCATTATATCAGTTCTTACGGTATTTTACTACGATATTATCAGTTCTATCTTGTTATCACCATCATATTGACATCACCGGGCCCTTTATACCAGCATATTAGCAGGAGGAATCATGGAAAGCTTTCAGCTGGAACAGGGCCAGGCCCTGCGCACTATAAAAGAAACCGAGAGGGCGATTAAAGAGATAAAGGATTTTTTCCAGGAGCAATTGGCTAGCGAGCTGCGCCTAAGCCGCGTCACCGCCCCCCTCTTCCTGCCCGCGGGCACGGGCTTGAACGACGACCTTAATGGCGTGGAAAAGCCGGTAAGCTTTACCGTGCCCGCCATGGACGGCCAGCGGGTGGAGGTCGTGCAGTCCTTAGCAAAGTGGAAGCGCTATGCCCTGGGCAAGTATGGATTTACCGAGGGTTACGGCCTGTATACCGACATGAACGCCATACGGCCCGACGAGACCCTGGACGACATACACTCGCTCTACGTGGATCAGTGGGACTGGGAAAAGGTGATAAGCCCTTCGCAGCGCACCGTGGCCTACCTTAAGGAAACGGTGCGGCGCATATACGGGGTGTTCAAACGCCTCGAATTCTCCATGCACGAACGCTACCGCGAACTGCCCATAGAACTGCCTGAAGAAATTACCTTCATACATGCCCAGGAAGCCCTCGAGCGCTACCCGGGCCTTGGCGTAAAGGAGAGAGAGAACGCCCTGGCGCGCCAGTATGGCGCCGTATTCATCATAGGCATAGGCGGCGCCTTAAGCGACGGCCAGGCCCATGACGGCCGCGCCCCGGACTACGACGACTGGAGCAGCCCCAACGAGGAGGGCTACTTCGGCCTGAACGGCGACATACTCCTATGGAACGGCGTGCTCGGCCGCGCCCTCGAGCTTTCGTCCATGGGCATACGGGTGGACCCCGCGGCCCTTGATCGCCAGCTGACTATACGCGGCGCGGAGAATAGAAAATCCCTGGATTTCCACGCGAGCCTCCTGGCGGGCAAGCTTCCGCTGAGCATGGGCGGCGGCATAGGCCAGTCGCGGCTCTGCATGCACTTCCTGCGCAAGGCCCACATAGGCGAGATACAGGTGGGACTGTGGCCAGAGGCCATGCGGCGCGACTGCGAGGCCAAGGGCATACCCCTGCTCTAGGATCTGGCCTTGAAGGGCAGTTCCCTGTTGAGCTCGGCGGCGAAGGCCTCCTCCGCCGCCGAGGCCTCCTTAAGCGCGCGGCCGAAGAGCGCCGCCAGGCGCCGGTCGAAGACGCGGTGCAGGCTGGGCGCCACGACGGCCTTGAAGCCCCGCCTGGCCTTGTGGTCGCCGCCCATGCCGGGGTCGAAGCTTTGCAGGCCCCGCTCTATGGCGTAGGCTATGGGACGGTAATAGCAGACATCGAAATGCAGGCCGGGCAGGTCCTCGCGCGCGCCCCAATAGCGGCCCCATAGCCTGCCGCCCCCCTCCATGAGCAGGGCCAGGGCTACCGGCTCATCGCCGGGAGGTCCGGCCGCGCCGGCAGGTCCGACGGCTCCGGCATCCCGGCCGCCCGCGCGGAAGGCCGCAGAGAAGCGCGCGTAGGGACCCAGGTAGCGCGGGGCAAGCTCGAAGAAGGCGCGCGGCAAGAACTGGGCGGCCCAGGGCCCGAACTTGCCGTTGGTGCGCTCGTAGTAATCGGCCATGAGCGCCCAATACCGGGGGCTAGCGTCGGCCGCGGGCACGACGCGGATTTCTATGCCCAGCTCCGCGAGCCCGGCCTGCTCCCGCTTCACGTTGCGCCGCATGTTCTTGGAGAAGCTGTCCAGGTAGCCCTCGAAATCCGGGTAGGCTTGATTTTCCCAGCGATAGGCCTGCCTGCGCCACGCGAGCCAGCGCGAAGGGCCTTCGGCGGCGCGCGCTTCGGCGAAGGGCGGGTGGGCCCACTGCAGGTGCAGGGCCGAATAGCCGCCATCCCGGGCGAGGCCGGCCACCGCCTCTATGAGGGCATGGG
>JBFZES010000136.1:0-3553 GCA_041306725.1 Spirochaetaceae bacterium
CCCATGACCGAGCTCCTTGGCCTCGCCTTCAACCTTGAGGGCGTTTTCTTCCAGGAAAGCAAGGTTGAAGGGCTGGCCAGAGACTACTACCGCAAGCAGGTAAACCCCACGGTGGACGCGCTGGCCATGCTCTTTGGCCTCGAGTCCCTCAAGATAGCCACCAACTCAAGCTACGGCGCGCAGCGCACGGTCATGGCCAAAAACACCGTGGAAGGCGCGCTCATTACCCTGGACAACGAAGGCGGCTACATTACCGCCATCGTGGGCGGCTCCAAATTCGAGCAGGCCAACCAGCTTATCCGCGCTACCCAGTCGCGGCTCATGCCCGGCTCGTCGTTTAAGCCCCTCTTCTATTCGGCGGCTATAGACTCTAGGACCTTCACGCCGGGCACGCTCATCTACGACGCGCCGGTCGTCTTCTATAATGAGGACGGCACGCCCTACATACCGCTCAATTTTAAGGGCGAATGGATGGGCCAGGTGCTCACCTGGGTGGCGCTGGCCAAGTCTATGAACGTGCCGGCCATAAAGGTGCTCGACGCCATAGGCTTCGACGCCGCCATAAACCGGGCGGCGGCACTGCTCGACATCAAGGATCCCCTGGAGATTAGGCAGACCTTCCCGCGGGTATACCCGCTGGCCCTCGGCGTCATAGGCGTGACGCCCCTCAAAATGGCGCGCGCGTTCTCCGTCTTCGCCAACCAGGGCAAGGAAGTGACGCCCATAGCCATACGGAGCATAGAGGACAGGAACGGCAAGATCATCCTCGAGCCTGAAAAAGAGCTGCGCGCGGAGCAGCGCAAGAAGGGCACGGCCATACAGGTGATATCGCCGCAAAACGCCTACGTGATGACCGATATGCTTAAGCGCGTGGTAAGCGACGGCACCCTGCGCTCCCAGACCGGCCAAGGCGCTATCTTTACCTACACCGACACGGAGGGTAAGCGCTTTACCATACCCTCGGCGGGCAAGACGGGCACCACCCAAAACTGGGCCGACGCCTGGACCGTAGGCTTTACGCCCTATATGACCACGGCCATTTGGTTCGGCTTCGACCAGCCGGGCAATTCTCTGGGCGTGAACCAGTCGGGCGCCGTCATCGCGGGCACCGCCTGGGCCAGCTACATGGCCGAGATACACAAAGGCCTGCCCTATAAGGATTTCGTGCGGCCGCAGACGGGCCTTATAGACGTGCGGGTATGCGCGGTATCGGGCCTGTTGCCCACCGAGTACTGCGACGAGGGCAGCGTCGCCCTCACCTACTACGAAGGCACCCAGCCCAAGAGCTATTGCGACCTGCACCAGTTCAAGAGCGAGCAGGCGGAGACGGTCATACGCAAGCTCTCCAGCCAAGGCGAGGTCCTAGGCGGCGGCCGGGTGGATTCCGCGCTCGACCTTGGCACGCTTGACTTGGACGCCCTATTGCGCAGCCTTGAGGATGAGGAGTATGAATTGGGCCCGGCGCCGTTCAATCCCTTCCTGCCGGCTAACACGCCCGGCTCCACCGGCTCGACGGGCTCGCCCGGCGGCGGCTCCGAAGGAACGGATAATTCTTCCAACGTCCTTGATTAAGGTGCCGTCGAGCGCTACCCTCTTGGATAGGAGCATAGCGTGCAGGTAGAGATAAGAAGGATTAAGCTCAAGAAACGGCTGCGCAAAGACTTAGGCGAGATAGAAGGCCTCGCCGACAGCATGGCGCGCTTTGGGCAGCTTCATCCCCTCGTCCTTACTAAGCGCTACGTGCTGGTGTCTGGCAGGCGGAGGCTTGAGGCCGCCAAATCCCTTGGCTGGTCCACCATAGAGGCCATCATGCTGGAAGGCCGCAGCAAGGCTCAGCTCCTTGAGCTGGAACTCGACGAGAACGTATACCGATCGGCGCTTACGCGGGACGAGCTGGAGGAAGGCCTGGCCAAGCTGGAGCGCCTGCGCAATCCCGGCTTCCTTGCCCGCATATGGAACGCTATCCGCGACTTTTTCGCGCGGCTTTTCGGCAGGGCAGACTGATGGCGGCTAGCCTGGCAGCGCGCTTCTCAAAGCCGATAGCAGGATTGATGCTGCTTGGCGCCGTCCTCTTAGCGCCGCCCCTGCCCGCCCAGGATCAGGCTAGGCAAGCCGTCGTCAAGCTCATGCCCTTCAGCGGCGAGGGCTTCATAGCGTCCGAGCTTAACGGCCTTCAGAACCTCGTGGCGGCCCAGATAGTCGAATTGCGATCCTTCAGGCTTACCGACGATAGCGGCCGCGATCTTGCGCTCAGCGAGACGGAACAGGCCCTCGCCTTCGGCTCGAATCCTCTCGCCTCGGTACCGCTTAGCGCCGACTACGTGCTTAGCGGCTCGCTGTCCCGCGTGGGCGATCTCGTGGTATTCAGCTTGGCCAACACGCGCGTGCGCGACGGGGAAAAGCTCGTCGTGAGCGACAGCGCGCCTTCTATAAACGAAATCGCCGCTAGGAGCAGGGCCCTTACCCGCAGTCTCTTCAACGAAGCACAAGGGGACGCGCTCGCGGCATCCGCCGGCGGCGGGCTAACCGCGGGAAGCGGCGGTCCAGGCGCCGGCCCCGATGCGTCCGAGCGCCCCATAGTAAGCGGCGAAGCGCCCGCCGCGGAGCTGCCCCACGGGCGCCCTAGCCTGGCCCTGCTCGCGGCCACCTGGCGGGGCGATAAAGGCCTTGAGACCATACGCCTCTACCCGAATGGCACGGGCTTAGCCTTCTTAAGCGGCGGCGGCACCATGCGAATACGGCTTCGGGTACAGGGTTCCACGATAGAAATATGGCAGGATCAGGCAAACGATCCGGCCATGTATAGAAGCCCAAACTGGGGCTTCGACACCGCCCAATTGATAGCGAAGGAAGCGCGCCCCATGCGCTGGATTTTCTCGCTCAGCGAAGACGGCCAGGCTCTGTTCGGGAAAAAAGAATCCGTCGCCTATGACGGCTTATCGGGCAGGGTGGACAACGGCTACGTACGAGAGGCCCGGTGGGAGCGCCTTTCGCGTTAGCCCCTCCTAAGCCTCTTTGCCAAGGCGCGCCTTCGCTATTGGCTCGGATTTCTCCCTGCGGAGCAGGGAAGCGATGCCATGGGCCGCGCAAGCGATAAAGCCCAGGCTTAGCGCGAGGATTTTGGCGTCCAAATCGGACATAGCGTCCCTAGGCAGGTACACGATACGTTCCCCGGGGCCAGAAGGCGCGCTCAGGGCGGGCTCAATGGACAAACGCAGGGCTACTTCATCCTGCGCTATATAGCCCAGGCTGCGGCCCTCGATCGCTATGCTATCGGGATCGGCGCGGAGAGCCTGCCAGCGCAGGCTATAGGACGCGTTCAGCTCTTCCAAGGAGGCGAGGTTATCCGCCATCGCGCCGGCGCTTAGTTGCGCGTAGGCCGTGGCGGTGAGTCCGCGGGGCCCCCAACGTAGGCTCATGAGGCAATAGGCGAGCACCGTCGCCCACCGGCCGAAGAAATTGGATCGTTTCATCTATATCATTAACGGCGGCATAGGCAAAGAGCTTAATTAGAATACTCGTGTTGACAATGCCCCTAAGCGCGATTAGAGTG
>JBFZES010000137.1:0-3854 GCA_041306725.1 Spirochaetaceae bacterium
TCGAAGGCGACTCTTGCCCATATATGAGGCGCGCCAGGGCCGCGCCGCCTGCCTGGCCGCCAAGATAGCCCTCCAGCACGGCGTCTACCTTGTCCAGCCAGGGCATTTCCACCGGCCCGCCGTTGCTGAGCGCTACGATGAGCCTAGCCCCTTCCGCGCGCGCATGATCCGCGAGCCGCTCTATGAGGCGGTCCTGGTCCGCCGGCAGGCGCAGGCTCTCGCGGTCGAAGCCTTCTGATTCGATAAGGGGAGGAAGCCCAGCGAACACGAGCACGGCGCCCGCGCCCCTGGCTATCGCGAGGGCGGTTTCGTCCAGGCTATCCGATTCTTCCTCCGACTCCGACTCCGCCGCGGATGCCGCGCTTGAGCCCGCCGGCTTTCCATCGGCCGGCCGTACGCGGTCCGGCCTGGCGGCCCCATGGCCCCGCAGGCTAAAGCCCGGCGCGTAGGGCAGTTGCCTGCCGGCGAGACGGCACAATTCATCGTAGGCCGTATCGAGGCGCGTGGGATTTATCTGCGAGCTGCCCGCGCCCTGGTAGCGCGGCTCCTTGGCGAAGGCGCCTATCACGGCCACGCTAGCCGACGGCCCTAAGGGCAGGGCCGCGCCTTCGTTCTTAAGGAGCACCATGGACTGTAGCGCTATCTTTAAGGCAAGCTCGTGGTGGGCTTTCCGGTCGTAGCTATGGCCCGGTACAGGCAAAGCCTGGGCGCGGTCCACGATGGCAAGGACGCGCTCGACGGCCCTATCGACCGCGGCCCCTTCGAGCCTGCCCTCGCGCAGGGCCTCTTTAAGCAGGGCATCGTTCTGCCCCCCGTTGCCCGGCATCTCAAGCTCAAGGCCTGCCCTGATGCCCGCCGCGCGGTCGTTTACGGCGCCCCAATCGCTTATGACTATGCCTTCGTGCCCCCACTCGCCCCTGAGGAGCTCCGTGAGCAGCCAAGGGTTTTCGCCGGCGTAGAGGCCGTTCAGGCGGTTATACGAGCACATGAGCGTCCAGGGGCGGCCTTTCTTCACGGCGGCCTCAAAGCCCGCCAGGTAGAGCTCGCGCAAGCTGCGCTCGTCCACGACCGCGTCGACGACCAGGCGGTAGCCCTCCTGATTGTTGGCGGCGAAATGCTTAAGGCTCGTGCCCACGCCCCTGCTCTGCACGCCCTGAATAAAGGCGGCGGCCAGCTCGCCGGCAAGGAAGGGGTCCTCGGAATAGTATTCGAAATTGCGCCCGCAGAGCGGGCTGCGCTTGAGGTTTATGCCCGGCCCCAGGACTATGGCCACCCCCTCGGCGCGGCACTCGTCGCCCAGAGCGCGCCCCAGCTCGGCCGCCAGCTCCGTATCCCAGGAACTGGCCAGGGTGACGGCGGGCGGGAAGCAGGTCGCGGGCACGCTATTGGTAAGGCCCAGGTGATCGGACGCGTTGAGCTGCTTGCGAAGGCCGTGCGGGCCGTCGGCCATCATGACGCTCGTAACGCCTAGGCGCGGGATATCCTGCGTATGCCAGAAGCCCTTGCCGCTGAGCATGGATAGCTTTTCATCCAGGCTCATGGCCTGCACGAGCTCGCGGGGGGAGCGCGCGGGCGCCATAGCCCTTAGGCTTCTCTGCGGGGCTTGCGCTTCCTCGACAGCGCGATGCCGCCGAAGCCGCCGACTATGGCTAGGTAGAAGCCAAAGTCGTACCACCAGCCGCCGTTGTTTAGCTCATATACGCGTATCTCAGGCTTGAAAATGCCGACGATAAGGGAAAGCGGGGCCATCCAGCCGTGCCATATGCCCGACCAGAAGCCGCCGGGCTTATCCTGAGTCAGCTTGCCGTCGCCGGGCAAGCAGGATACGAGCAGGGCCGACAGAAGGAGCACTGCGATTAGCATGGCGCTCAAGGCGCGACGATTGGTTTTCATGCCTGAAGGTCTATCACGTTTTACGTCTCTTCGCAACGCGCTTTTTCGCGGAGCTAAGCAAGTGCCGCCCCTGGACAGGCCAAGGCCATACATGGACAATGGGCCTACCCATGAAGATAGCCATCGACACCCACACCCATTCCATAAGCTCAGGCCATGCCTACTCCACCATAGACGAACTTGCCAGGGGAGCCCGCAGGCGGGGCCTTAAGGGCTTCGTGCTCACCGACCACGGCCCGGCCATGCCGGGGGGCACCCATCCCTACCATTTCGGCAACCTGCGCATACTGCCGCGCCGCATAGGCGGCGTGCGCTTCTACCGCGGCATAGAGGCCAATATCATGGACCAGAGCGGCAGCATCGATATCGAGCCCCGCGTAGCCAGGCACTTGGACTTCGTGCTCGCCGGCTTTCATGAAATCTGTTACATGCCGGGCGGCGAACAGAGAAATACCGAAGCCCTGCTGGCCGCACTGGCTAATCCCCTGGTTGACGCCATATCGCACCCCGGCAATCCCGCTTTTCCCATAGACCAGGAAGCCGTGGTAAAGAAGGCCGCCGAACTGGGCAAGGCCCTTGAGATCAACGACAGCTCCTTTAGGATACGCGCAGGCTCGGCGGCCCCCTGCGGAGAGCTTGCCCGCCTGGCCGTAGCCCATGGCTGCCCCCTGCTCTGCGGCAGCGACGCCCATTACTGGCGCGACGTAGGCAGATTCGATACCGCCGTTGCTACGCTCAGGCGCGCCGGCGCTACGCGGGAACAGGTGCTCAATAGCTCGGTAGCGCGTTTCGAAGCCTTCCTAAGCGCGCGGGCCTTGGCGCGGCAGGGCTAAAAAATAACTACACAGGAGCGTCCGCTGCCTGTACAATGGAAGCGTACCCGAGGAGGGCGCTCCATGGCAGACGCTATCGTTGACTTCGACAAAGACTATATAGAGCGCGGCTTCCGCCGCTGCGAGGATTACGGCATAGAGCCCGACCGCGTGTTTTCCCGCCGCATACTCTGCGGCGCAGAGCTTGCCGAGCGCCTGTCCGCGCGGCGCGAGCTCATCATTACCGCCGAACCCTTCATTGGCCAGCTCTGCGACTTCCTCAAGGGCTCGGGCTTTTTCGCCATCCTCACCGACGAGGAAGGCTGCATACTCTCGGTCATAGGGGACGACGCCATACTGGAGCAGGCCTTCGAGCTTCGCATGGTGCCTGGAGCCTTCATGGACGAGAGCAGCATAGGCACCAACGCCATGGGCACGGCCCTAGCCGAGAAGCGGCCCGTGCAGGTATCCGGCGAGGAACACTTCATACGCGCCTACCACCGCTGGACCTGCTCGGGCGCGCCTATACGCGATCCGGAAGGCAGGCTCATAGGAGCCTTGGACCTTACCGGCAGCAAGGACGGCGTGCACCTCCATACCCTTGGCATGGTAGTGGCCGCGGTCAACGCCATAGAGAAAACCCTGGCCCTAAACGTCCGGAACGAGGCCATAACCCGCCAGGGACGCTTTATAGAAACCCTGGTAGACTCAATTACCGCGGGCATAGCGTCGGCGGATATGGAAGGCAGGGTGCTGTCGGTAAACCACTACGCCCTTGAGATGTTCGGCTACGGCCAGGACGAGTTTGAGCGCCTCGGGCTCGCGGGCCTTCTTACGCGCTGGCCGGACATACGCGCCACCGTGCTCGCGGGCGGCGAGGTCATGAACGAGGACGTGCTGGTCAACGCCCGCGCCAACAAGCTGTACTTCAATCTGGGTACCTACCCCATAATCGGGGACTCAGGCACGCCCTACGCGCTCATCCTCGTGTTCAAGGACGTGAAAAAGGTTCGCAAGCACGCCAACGAAATACTCGGGCGCCGCGCGCTCTATACCTTCGACAAGATATACGGCGTATCGCAGGGCCTGCGCGAGGCGGTGGACTTCGCCAAGAAGATAGCAGACTCCCGGTCCACCGTCCTGCTTTCC
>JBFZES010000138.1:0-10774 GCA_041306725.1 Spirochaetaceae bacterium
GATGCCGAACTATCCCTTGAGGCGGACGGAAACGCGGAAACGGGCGAACTGGAAAGCTTTGACTTGCCCGAAGACGGCGATCCATCGTCCGTGTTGGATATAGAGACCATAGGCGAAGACGATATGGAGCTCTCTATGGATGGTTTTGAAGAGGGCATCGACGAGGGGATTATCGATGATTCGGTCATAGACATACCCTTAGACGAGCTCGACGACTTCGAGCCTACCCCCATGGACCACAATGCAGGCTCAAGCATAAGCTTCGATCTTGACGATACCGAGAGCGCGGACGTTACGCTTCCCGCGAGCGACGACTTAGAAACCACGGACATAAGCCTAGATGACTTTGGCTTCAGCCTGGACGAAGAGCACGCGGACGAGGGAAAAGGCTCCGCCGCGGCAGCCGATGAAGGCTCCGCGCCCGAAATGGTCGACCTCTCGGAATTCGGCCTTGAAGACGAAGACGCCTCAGCCGAATCCGCGCTCGAATCGGACGATTTTGACGCTATAGAGATGGATCTGCAGTTCGACGATACCATACCCAATCCCACGGAAACCGAAGAAGAGGACGGCGCGGAATTTTCGCTCGACGACGTGGAGGATTTCGCCAGCGCGCCAAGCGCTTCATCGGATAGCGGCTTCGTCGCCGACTTTAGCGCCGATAG
This sequence comes from Spirochaetaceae bacterium, assembly GCA_041306725.1. Lineage (GTDB taxonomy): Bacteria > Spirochaetota > Spirochaetia > Treponematales > UBA12059 > UBA5200. Next base: position 666 of record JBFZES010000138.1, read on the forward strand.
CGCGCTTGATGCCCTTAACGACTTGCCAAGCTCCGCCGAGGCAATGGAAGACGTTACCGCGGATTTTGAAAACCTATCCACCGGTGCGTTAAGCCCAGGAAAGCCCGTCGCTGAACGCGGCGGCCAAAGCCGGGGCCTCGATTCCTTCATCGACGACGAAGACGCCAACGAAAAGGGCATATTGCCCGATCTCCATGAAGAAAACGTGCGCTTCGACGATGTACAGGCCTTTGAAAGCGAGCTTGGCTACGGTAGCGGCAAAGCCGCGGCGGATGCCGGCCCTTCTTCCGACCTGCTCAAGACTATAGCCAGCGAACTCGCCGCCATTAAAGGCGAGCTCGTCACCCTTCGCGGCCAGCTCGGCAGCATGAAGGCCGCGCAGGCACAGTCCGTATCGCTGCCTCCCGCGGTCGGCGAACCCGCAGATGAAGCGCCCGCGGGCGGTTTCTTCGATGAGGAAGAAGACGATACCATAGCGCTTACGGGCGACGAACTTGATAACATACTCAATACCGCCGACTTCACCGAAGAGCCCGTGCCCTCGGAACATGGGTCTACGGCCGAAGAAAGCGCCCTGGACATATTGCCCGAGAGCGGCGACTACAGCCTACCGGCGCCTGAATTCAATGACGACGATATGGGCATAGAGGCATTCGGCGCTGAAGGCCTGGATCTAGGCGCGGAAAGCGTGGAAGTGACTCCGCTCACGGTCATCAATGAGGACACGAGTTATCTGGAAGCGGAGGATGCGGATATGCTCCTTGACGAATCGCCGCTTACCGAGCCCAACGCCGACGAACTCATCGTGGAAAGCCCCGAGGGCGAAAGCATAGAGCTTACGGACTTTACCGACCAAACCCTTGAGGCGTCGGATGAAGATTCCCTTGGCTTAGCCGGTGAAACCGTGCTCGAGTTTGAGGATGACGAGCTCGCGATTGAAGAATTTAACGAGGATGACGAGATCGTCCTATCCTTTGAAGGCGATGAAAGCGAAGAGAAGGCCGTTGACGGCTTCGAAAGCGATGCCTTGCCGGAGATAGAGGAAGAGCTTGGAGCGCTTGAGGAGCTGCCCGCGGACGACAGCGATTTCAACATGGAGTTGCATACGGAAGAAAACCTGCCGGGCTCCGATGATTTCTCGTCGCTTGAAGGGGACGATGGCATAGTCGAGCTTGAAGAACTGGAAGAGCTTGAGGAATTCGACCTTGCCGAAGAGGACTTCAGCACGATAGATCAAGCCACGGTAAAGCCCGCCGTTCCCGTGGACGTTCATCCCGACGAAATAAGCATGTCCTTGGACGATTCCTTCTTCGTCGAGCCTGAAGAAAAGAAACTGGATCTCTCCTCCCCCACCGAGATTAAGATGCCCTCGTTCGGCACGCAGGGCGATGACGAAGCGTATAGCCTCGATGAGGAACTCAGCGAGTCCGTGGAGCTAATCGACGATGAGGAAATGGCGCCCGTAGCCCCTGAGCTTCCCGTGGCTCCAGCGCCGGCGGCTCCCGCGCCCGTTCCCAAGCCAGCGGCGGCGAGCGACGCGCCAACGCATACCCCAGACAAGCTAAAAAGCGATATAAAGTCCGTGCTCGTCTACCTCGACCAGCTCCTGGCTTCCCTGCCTGAAGAAAAAATCGAGGAATTCGCGTCTTCCGAATACTATGATACCTACAAAAAACTGTTCGATGAATTGGGGTTACTCTGATATGGGATTGCTCGACAAAGCCGCTAAAAGCCGCCAAGGCCCAAGCCAGGGCTTGTTAGCCTTAAGCGAAAAAAAAAAGCCCTTACCCCGCTAAGCGCGGCTAAACCGCGCGCCGCCTCCCAGGCGGCGCGCGCCGCTTCCCTTCCCGCCCTCTCCATGCAGGAAATGCTCAAGGACATAAAAAGCCCCTATCTCTATCCGTATTTCCTGAGCCAGGCCATAGCGCAGGGCGCGGGCGATCAGTGGCTCATACTCTATGCCTTGGAGGGCGCGGCGTACGACCCCGTAGCCTGCTTTGGCGCTTGTACGCCGGATATGGCCCATAGCTGCCTCGACAAGGACAGCATGCTTGCCTCTATGTCGGATTCCAAGGAGCTAGAGCCGCGATCCTTCTTAAAGGGCATAGGAGAGGGCTCCGTGCGCATAACGCCTATACTGAAGCCCGATCTCATGCTCGTTCGCTTCCCAGGCTCGCGCAATGCGTATTTTTCCAACAGCCTGGCGGATGCCGCGTACGAATTCAGGAAACAGCTGCTCGATGCGACGCTGCCCGCTCCCCTGTCTCTCGAGGGGCTTTTCTCCGAATTAAAAGCCGACCCGTCAGCGCGTACCGCTCCCTTCTGCTCCCTTTACCTGCTCGATATGGAGCCCCTCCTGGACTGCTTCGGCAAGGCCTGCCCGAATATAGACTTCCGGGTCTTTTCCAGGGATTGCCTGCGCTTTTTATCGCGCGCCTTGAAGGATACCGGCACGGTACGCTCGCTACCCGATCATGCGGCTCTCATAGCCCAATTCGCCCCGCGGCGAAGCGACCCCGAATTGCTCGGTTCGCAGATGGCCGGTTCCATGCGCCGCGCTTTCGCCGTCGAAGCCGGCCCGGCGGTACGGGATTTTCTTTCCATAGACCTACGCGAACCCGAATCGGCTCAGGCCTTAAGGAATTTCCTTTCGGAAAGGCGCTAAAGCCATGCGCCCATGCCGAGGCAAGCGGTGAGCGCTGCGGCCGCCTTCTATTCGCGCTATGCCCCCGACAGCGAAGCCGAGCGTTACGCCCAGGCCATGCTCGCGGATAAAAGGCCATCGCTCATATTCATACTCGGCGCCGGCAGGAATTACCTTGGAAAAGCCTGTAGGCGGCTGTCGGCCGGCGCCCGCATCGTCGTTATCCAGCCCGACGCTAGCTTCGAGTCGGAGCTCGTCGACCAACCCGACCGCGCTTGGCATCCGGGACTCGATATGGGCCTCGAGGAACTGCTTGCCGAGAGCCTTGACGACGGCAAAGCGGCGGGCGGCATTGCCGTGCTGGAATGGCGGCCCATATTAAACGCCTTTCCCCAAGAGGCCGCGGCTATGCAAAGCGCGCTTGCATCGGCGCTCGAGCGCTATTCCTCGGCGGCCGCTACGCGTTCCTATTGGGCCAAACGCTGGCTGCGCAACAGCGTACGCTTTGCCCTCAAGGCCCGGCGCTTTGCCCGGATACGGCGGGGCTCGGGGCCGCTGCTCCTGGCCTGCGCGGGGCCAAGCCTGGAACGCTCGCTGGAAAGCATTAAAAAATCGGACATGGCGCTCTGGGCCCTATCCTCCGCCCAGGAGGCCCTGGAGTGGCGCGGCATAAAGCCGAGCCTCGTGCTCTCAAGCGACCCAGGCCACTGGGCGTCGCTGCACCTGCGCGCGGCCTTGAATGGCGCTTGCCCCCTTGCCCTTCCACCCAGCGCCGCCCTGCCTGCATCCTTGCTCGATGGCGGCGCGGCCATCGTAGGCCTCGATACGGGCCTGGCCTTCGAGGCCATGGCCTTAAGAGCCGCCGGCGCGGAAGCCCTGCCCGCTCGCAGCTCGGGAACGGCCGCGGGCACCGCCTTGAGCCTCGCCTTGGCCGCCTGCGATGGCACGGTCTATATCCTAGGCCAGGATTTTGCCGCCCGCCGGCTAGCGGCACACGCCAGGCCCTACGCGCTCGACCGCATCGACTTTTCAAGGACCACGAGGCTGGCTCCCGAGCTGCATCAGATAAGCTCAAGCATATATGAGCGCTACGGCCTGATCAGGGGAGAGTGGCGCATATCGCGCGCCTTTAGCGCATACGCGAAGGACGCCTTTCTTTCCGACGCCGAGCGGGCCCGATGCCTGCGCATAAGCGATTCCCCCGTGGATAACGAATTGGCCAAGGCCGGCGCAAGCAGCGAGTTGACAAGCCCGTTGCCCGGCCCGCGGCCCAATAGCCGCCCTTCGGGCGAGGGCCAAGCCCAAGCGGTCGCGCCGCGCGCCGGCCCGCGCCTTGAGGAATACGCGCCGCCCTTTAGCATGCCTGAACGCGCCGATAGGATGGCCGCCGCGCTTCTGCGCGAAGCCGAGCGGCTGGCCGCTTTGATAGACGGGGGCTCATCGGCCGGCGGCCGTACGCTAAGCGCCAGCGACGCAGCGAACCTCTTGGCCTTTTCGGGCAAGGCGGCCGCCCCGTTTATAGCCGAAGCCGCCCGCGGCCGCGTAGAGGCGGACAGCGTACAAGCGGCCCGCCTTAGCCTTGAACAAGGCAAGGCCGCGCTACTGGAGCTCTGCAATGCATGATCCCCTGCTCTTTGAGCGCAATATGCTCGCCATAGCGTCGCACCATCCGGTAGCGAGCGCCGACCGCCTGCGCAACGCGGCCTCCGACATGCGCGTGGGCATGGACGAAGCCAAGGACGGCTCTCCCCTGCCCTACTTAGACTACGCAGGCAGGCGGGCCTATATGAGTTCCCGCATGCATCCTCTGCGCGAAGCCGAAAGGCTGGCGGCGGAATATCCCCAATCAGGCTTTTTCGTATTCCTGGGCCTTGGCCCCGGCTTCCTGGCAAAAGCCCTGCTGGAATCAGGCAGGCTATCTTCGGGCATCATCATCGAATACCGCGCGGGCACCCTGCGCGCCATACTCGAGCGGCTAGACCTTACCAAGGTTCTAGCCGACAAGCGCCTGCTCCTGCTCGTCGACCCCAGCGACGAAGAGCTGGAGCAGGCCATGGTGGAACGCTACATGCCCGCCGTCAGCGGCGATATTGTTACCGTGCCCCTGGCCAGCCGCGTCGACGCGGAACAGGAACGCTTCCAGGGAGCGAGCCGCGCCTTGCGCTCCATTTTGGACAAGGTGTCCGACGACTATTCCGTGCAGGCCTTCTTCGGAAAGCGCTGGTTCGCCAACATCGTGCGCAACCTTCGTTACGCCGCGGGCAATACGCCGCCGGTAGGGCCGGTGCGCGAGGCCATCATAGCGGCGGCCGGGCCTTCCCTTGAGGATGCCATGGCAGCCTTATCGGGCAGGCCTAAGCAGCGCTTCCTTATAGCCACCGACACGAGCCTGCACGCCCTGCTTAAGCGCGGCATCATGCCCGACGCGGTCCTGTCCATAGACTGCCAGCACATTAGCTACTACCACTTTATGGACGGCATACCAAAAGGCCTGCCCCTCTTCCTTGACCTAGCCTCTCCCACCACCCTTGCCAAGCTGTCCGAGCGGCCCTACTTCTTCAGTTCCGGCCACCCGCTTACGCGCTACGTGGCTTCCAGGATGCGCGCCTATCCCCAGCTTGACACCTCCGGCGGCAACGTTACCCATGCGGCCGTATCCTTAGCCGAGTATTTAGGCGCAAGCGTCATAGACGTGTACGGCGCCGATTTTTCCTATCCCTTCGGGAAAAGCTACGCGAGGGGCACCTACATCTATCCTTATTTCGACCTGCGCCAGTCGCGCCTGCGGCCGCAGGAAGCGCTCTTCCAGGACTTTCTCTACCGCAACCAGAGCCTTGAGCGCCAGAGCGACGCCAATGGCGACTACCGTTACCTTACCAAGCCGCTCGGCGCCTATCTGCGCCGCATGGAAGGCCTGGCGGCCGGCAGCGAAGCCCTTTTGCGGAGGCACCGGGGCAAAGGCGCGCCTTCGCTCGCCGATTACGACGAAAAAAAGCCGGTGCCGAGGCGCGGATTCGGCAGGGTGTTCGCGGCGGGCAAGCTCTTCATGACGCCGTCCGAATTTTTGCGCTCCTATCGCGGCGAGCTTTTGGCCCTGCCTAAGCCGCCTTCGGACCCGAGCCCCGCCCAAGCCGCGCAGTACATACAGGCCTTACAGGGACGCGACAGGGATATATGGACTACCTTGCTGCCGAGCGTAGCGGCATTCAGGCGCGAGGCCGGCTCCGATATGCAGCGCATGCGGGGCGTGCTGGCGGAAGTGCTGGCCTGGAGCATAGCGCTTATCGACGAAGAGCTTAAGGAGATTTCCTGAGCCTGCCGAAGGCGCCAGCGCGGAGGCCCCAGCGCTCGCGCAGATAGCCGTCCAGGCTCGTGGCGTCGGCGAGGGCGTCGCCGATGATGCGAGCCTTGTCGCTCGCGTAGCGCGCCGCGCGCTGGGGATACGCGGCCGCTAGGCGGGGCAGCACATTGTCGCCCAGATAGGCCTCTACCCTGGACGCTGACTGCTGCGTGAGGTAGGCCTGCAGCTCATTGTAATTGAGATACTTATGGCTTACGTCGTAATTGCGCCAGGCCAGGTGATCAAGCCAGAACTGCCGCGTCGCCTGCCCCTGCGCGTCCCAGAGCCTTTCAGAGAGGGCACGGTACGCCGCGTCCTGGAAAAACAGGGCGTGGGAGGCCTCATGGTCCATAAAGGTGCGCCGCTGCCAGTCGGGCGATTCCCTCGCCACCGAAATGATCGCTCCCCTGCCCTCGCGCAGAGCCGCATCGCCCTGGCGCTCCAGCACGCCGTAGCGGAGCAGGAGCTCCAACAGCTCCGTCTCCTCGGCGTTCAAAGGAAAGGCGGAGGTCCTTGCCAACTCATAGAACGCGAGCAGGGTAGCCGCGGAATAATCATGGGCGTTCCAGGCGTGGAGCCCCACGATCTCGCTGTCGGGGGCCAGGCGTCCGCGGAATCCGGGCTTCTCCGCGAAGAAGGCCAGGCGCTTGAGATAGCGGTCCTGCGCCTCATAATCCTTAAAGTCGAATACCAGGGTATGGGGCAAAAGATCCCAGCGGAACAGCCCGTAATCGCCTTTAAAGGCCGGCGCGAGCAATATGGCGTGCAAATCCGACAGCGGCGCGCCGTTTCCCTGGTCGATGGACACGCTCGCGATGCGGCCGGCGCTTGAAAGCCTGATCCTGACGTCGGAGAAGAGCAGGGCCGGCAGGGCCAGGGGGGCGCCTCCGTCCATCGAGGCGGCATAGGCGGCGCCTCCCCGCGCGCCCTGGGCGCGCGCCTCGCCAGGCGCGGCCAGGCTGAGCATCAAAGAGGCGTCAGCGCCCGCGGGCCTCGCGACGGACAGGGAAAAGACCCCTTCATCGTTCGCTTCGCCTAGCTCGAGGCCGGCCCCGAGCACCGGGTAGCCCTGCGGCCCTGAGGACAGGTAGCCTTCAAAGCGCGGGAGGAGCGCGAAGCCTAAAAGCCTTGCGTACGTGCCGCCGCCCATGCTCAGGGACATATACTGGACGCTCTGCCCCTTAGCAAGCGGCAGCCTGTATTCTCGAGGTCCCTTCAAGGGTGCGCTCACGCGCGACGTGAGCGTGGGCGTCGCGTCCTTGGCATAGAGATCCTTATCGCTTGCATAGAGGCTGAGCGTGATTTCCGCGTCCGTGTCTACGCGAAAGGCCAGGTCGAAGCCGCCGTCGGCGACGAGCGCTTCTTGAAGGCTAAAGCGCAGGACGGGCCTTTCTTGGCTATCGATGCGTTTCTCCGCATCCGGCTTGCGGGCCAGCACGGGATACTCGCTGCCGTCCTGGAGCGAGAACATTAGCCCGTCCACGGGAACAGGCCCGCAGGACGCCATGCCGGCGCCCACGAGCAGCAAAAGCAGGACCCGAGCGCTCTTCATGGCGCTTAGAGCGCGAAAATGCTGCGCGCTATGAGGCCCGCCACTTGGTATTTGCGTTCCGGGTCGGAAGAGCCGTCGGTCCTGAGCAGTATGGCCCAGCGGCCGCTAAAGTCCTCAGGCAGCGTGGGCAGGCCCATGAGGGCCTCGGTAAGGTGGCGGTCGGAAGGCTCATAGCGCTTGTTCTGGGCAAAGAGCGTGGACACGCAGGCCCGCATGAAACCGGCCAGCGATACCAGGAAGAAATAGCGGTCGTCCTTAAGCGCGGCGCCGCCCAAGTCGGATAGGCTATGCTCCATCTTAAAGAGATGGGTTTCCTTTATGCGCTCCCAGAACTCCTCGGGCGGCTGGGCCAAGCCCTGCCGTACCTTGTCTATCCAATCCGAGCGCTTATACAGCACCTTGCCCTCGGCGAGCCGGTAGAAGAGATAGGTGCCCGAGCTGCGGTATACCCACATGATGTCGAAGCGCTTATCCTGTATCTCGTCCACGCTCGATACGCTCTTGTACTCGATGCGTATGGGCAGGCCGTCGAGGAAAAAGCGGTCCTTCTCCCTGCTGCGCGAGCTTTCAAAGGCGCCGGGGTCGCCGAAGGCCGCCTGCCTGGTATCGTCGTCGGGTATATCGCCGCCGCAATATACGTCCAGCACCAGGGCGAAATACGGGTCCAGGATATCGGTTTCCGCCGCCTCGCAGGACAATACGCATTCGACGCCGGACCAGGAAGAAATGATCGAGGTAAGGCGCTCGGCCAAACGTTCTACTGCATGCTTCATATAAGTATCTTTCCTTTACAGGAGCTGAGGGTCAGTATACTATGACTGCATGGTTTTGGGAACCTCGAAGGCTATTTCATCCATAGCGCTCGCGCTCGTGCCGCCAGGGAACGTACTCGCCTCTATAAACGGGCTTAGGCGCGGGCTATTCCAGCGCCTGAAGGCCGCGGAGGCCCGCGCCTATTTCGATTTTCCCGTGCTGGCCTGGCTGGCAAAGGCGCCGCATGGCGCGGACATAGCCTCGCTCGCCTCGAGCCTGCAGGAGCCCGTGGGCTTTACCGGCATGGGCCTCTATAGCGGCTCGTGGTACTTATGCTTCGACCCCGGCTTCACGGCGGCGCTTTCCGGCCTCGAGCTCGGCCTTCTAGGAGGAGCCTTTCCCGAAGGCCAGGCCGACGCTGCCCCGCCCGAGCCGCCCTTCGCCGCGGGCAGGGGCCTCTACCTCGCGCCCGAAAGCGCCATAGCGCCTGAGCGCGCGGCGGAGGCCATGGACATCGCCGATGAGCTGCTCAAGCGCGGGGATTTCAGGGCTTCCACCTACCTTATCGCCGCCATAGAGCTCGTGCGCTATCGAAGCGAAGGCGGCGGCTCGTCCTGGGCTACCCTCGCGTCGGCCAGGGCCGGAGAAAAAAGAGGCAAGGCAGGCGCGATCGCGTAACGCTTTCGCCCCTCGCGCCTTTTCACGTGCAGAAGCCTATGCTATAGTAAAACGCTTCGCCGACGACCCCCTAGCCTGCCCGACAGGAGGGATAGACGGCAGCTTCCAACCTGAACGGAGGAACGATGCGCTCCCGATTATTACCAGCCTTCCTTGCCCTTGCCTGCCTCGTAGCCCCTTTCGCGCAAGAAGAGGCGAAAGATACCGAAGGCGGCCTCTCTTTCGTCGAATTCAAAGAATTTGAAAAAGGCGACGGCATATTCGCCATTACCCTGGGCACAAGCATTCCCCTTACCTTTTACGACCCCACCGAGCCGGGCTTTACCGCCCCTAACGCCAATATGGGCTTCGCCTTCAGCCTGTCCTACCTGGGCATGCTGGACGAGCATTGGGCCATAGGCGGCGATCTAGGCGGCAGCTTCATCGGCACCCTTGCCGAGCGCAGGCTCTTCCTAGCGCCGCTAGGCTTACGGGCCGCCTACATGTTCAACCTGAGCCCCTTCGCCATAGCCCCCAGCGCCGGCATAGGCATGGCCATAAGCTCCTTAGGCGACTATAAGCACGTGGACCCCTTCTTAAAGCTGGGCTCCTCGTTCTATTGGCGCGTAAGCGGCGACATGAGCTACGGCCTTAACCTTTTTACCAACATCATTCCCCAGTTCTACGCGGACAGCAGCCAGAACCGCGTGGGATTCTTCCTCGAGGCGACCCTCTCCATCGCCTATCACCTTTAAGCGGAGGCAGCAATGAACAAACGCAACCGATACCTAAGCCTGGCCGCCCTTGCCCTGCTCCTCCTTTCGGCCCTGATTTCCTGCGCCGAAGGCCCCGTGGGCATATTCGCCAGCATAGCCGCCGAAACCGACATAAACGTCTACGCCACCAAGGCCTTCAAGGGGACTAGCCCGGCCTTCGTGGCCCGGCTCGGCACTAGCTACTTCGCCGGCATAGGCGAACTGTACACCCGGGCCGAGAACGCCACGAGCTGGACCAAGGCCAGCACGAATGGACTACCCGGCACCGGCCCCTTCTTCGCCACGAGCGGGGCGGTGGTGAGCGGCACTCTCTACGCGACTTTCGTAGATACCGCTACAAGCATTAAATTAGGGGTAAAATACTGGGACGGCGCTCAATGGCAGAAT
>JBFZES010000139.1:0-6487 GCA_041306725.1 Spirochaetaceae bacterium
CGTATAGCCGATTTGGTACGGCGGAGCTTCCTGCGTCAAATGCAAGAAAGCGGCGCTACCGTCTATAAGTTCACGCCCGGGATGATGCATGGAAAGGCGATTTTAATCGACGACGAGCTAGCGGTAGTTGGCTCAATGAATATGGATTTACGGAGCTTTTTCCTTAACTATGAAATAGCCCTCTATATATACGATAAAAGCGTTGTTAAAAAACTTGATAGCTGGGCAAGCGGCTTAATGAAGCAATCTTTGACCGGCGTTAAAACCGTAGGCTTCGCCGTTGAGATGATCGAAGGAGCAGCGCGTTTATTAGCGCCGCTCCTTTAATCAGACTCAGCCCTCTTGCAAGGGTTTCTCAATCCGCGCTTTCTTCGTAAATTCTATCGAACCCCAAATCATGCCTATAGCGACGATCACTATAAGCGCGAACCACCACTTCGATGCCAATAAATAGGTCGCTGCGTAAAAAACGCCGAAGAGCACTGCGCTCAGAGTCGAATACGCCGCCCAATAGATCCACATTGGTTTGTTCATTAACATTGACATACCACTAAGCTCCATAGTTCTTTTCTTCGCCTGGATTAGCGCAGCTATACTCTGCGGGCTATCAAGTAACAATAACGCTTGGGGCCGCAAGGCGTCTGTTCGCTTCCTAACATAGCGATACTCTATTTAGCCCTAAGGCATAGCCGTCAATGTTAGGCAACGTACAGACCTTATCCTCTAATCTTAATAACTTACTTTTAGATACCTCTCCCCAAAAGGAAATCCATATGCTAATTTCGAGGCTCGCCCATCCGTTATATAGCCAAGCCATTCAGCCCAGGGTACGTGGCGAAAAAAATACGGACGGAAACGGCCGCGCTATGCAAAAGCTCAAAAAGCCTAGCCTTGGCGTATCTACTATAGCCCGAAGAACGGTTCGACCCCTCACCATGCTGTGTTGCATGGCTCTCGTGTACGGAAACGCATACGCGCAAGCTCTCCCTGATAAGCCGCGGCCGAGCGTCGCGCTGGTCCTGGAAGGCGGAGGCGCTCTGGGCTTGGCGCACATCGGCGTCATAAAAGTACTCGAAGAGCTAGGCATTCCCGTCGATATGGTCGTAGGCACCAGCATGGGCGCCATAGTCGGCGGCTTTTACGCGCAAGGCCTCGATGCCGCCCGCTTAGAAAAAGTGGCTTTGTCCGTAGATTGGACAGATATACTCATGGAGCGCGTAAACTCCAGCGAAGAGCGCTTTCGCAGTAGAATCGACCGTTCCCGTTATTTTTTCAGCATAGATTTCGACAGCCGCGGCTTCAAGCTGCCAGGAAGCCTGCTATCGGGTAGAAAGCTCCTCTATTTCCTCGATCGGTCGACGATAGCGGTACCTGATCCGGTGGATTTTGATTCCTTGCCTCGACGATATCGCGGCGTATCCGCCGATCTTGCCACCGGAGAGCGGGTAGTTATCGGCTATGGTTCCCTAGCTGACGTGATGAGGGCGAGTATGGGCATACCCGGCGTCCTTGCCCCGCACCTGATTGGAAACCAATATCTCGTGGACGGAGGAATGGTCGATAATCTTCCCATCAGCACGGCCAGAGAACTCGGAGCCGATCTCATTATCGCGGTCGATCTGATCGGAGGGATTCCCTTCGCGCCGGAAGAATTCGACCGCAACCCAATAGACGCGATCTATCGGACTATGGAGATCATGATCCGGTCAAACGTTATCAAACAGCTTCCAGGCGCCGATGTGGTTCTGACCGTGGACTTATCAGGGTACTTGACTACCGACTTTAAGGATGCGGCAGAAATAATGAAGCGCGGAGAAGATACCGCTAGAAGCCAGCTACCTGAACTAGAATCGTTTAGGCTCAGGCTCGGTGGCAATGCGCCAGGCAAGGCGCTTATTAGTCCCTTACAGCAATCGCTTATCCAAAAAGTGACCGTAACGGGAGGCAAGCCAAAGGATAGGGCGCAAGCCTACATCCTTTTCGCGCCGTTTATCGGCACGATCCCGGATGAGCTACTGCTCGAAGAAGCTCTAAGCACGCTGGAGGCCTTAGGGATATATGAATATATACGCGTGCGTCGGACGAACGAGGGCTTGATACCTACGATGACGGTAACGCTAAGCAAACGCGAAGCGCCTGGCCATTCCCTGCACCTTGGCATCGAATATGCCTCAACCTACTCCGCTTCAACGGAGAGCAGCTTGAGCCTATCGCCGGGGATAGTCTTGCGCGGCCTTACGACGGACGACTCCAGGCTCGCCGTCAACGTACGCATGCTTGATTCACCTGACTTCGAGGCCTCTTTCGTGCAGCCCTTAAGCGCCTACTGGTTCACCGAATTGCTTATCGACGCTTCCCATGAGTCACGATCCTACGCAGACGACTCCGCCATTAGTTTTCTCCATGAAACTAATACTTTGGACCTGGGCGTAAACATCGGTCTTAATCCGGTCAAATGGATGGAATTGGCGGTCGGCTTGAGCTACCAGTGGATGGAGTCCGAGCATCTGCCCGACATCATCGCGGGGGAGGGGATAGCCTCCGCGCTCATGGCTCATGCTTTCTTCTCGATGCGGCGCTTCGACTCCCCGGTGTTCCCCACTGAAGGCATAGGATTCAAGCTCCGTTACGATGCGGCGTTGCCTGAGGCTTGGGCGACGCGGAGCTTCCACACTATTAAGGGCGAAGGTATTTTTCTACCAATGCTGAACGGCCCCTTCTCGTTCGCCATGTGGGGAAAGGCAGGATCCGATTTCAGCGCATACGCCGACGGCGCGACGGCCGCTCCTCTAAGCCATAAACTAGTGCTTAGGAACCGCCAATTCTTTCCCGGCCCTTTAAAAGCCGGTGAATCTATTGGCAGCCATATGGTAGGAATTGGCGGGGAACTAAAATTCCTTCTGCCATGGTCTTCGCAAACGATCGGCTTACCGTCTTTTCTCCTAGCCCAGATCGCTGCGGGAAGCGTTTTGCAGGATATAGCCGACATCGGCAGGATAGGCGCGTTCTCTCATTGGAATGCCGCTCTAGGCTTGGGCGTACGCATTAACGACGGTTTTGGCATATCGATACGGATCGGCGCATTAAGGGGCTTTGATAACGGGCTCCGCCCCTATCTTGCCTTGGATCTTGGCGCAATCGATTTTTAAGGCGCTATTTAAAGCTTGACTTATTAATTCACTTAGTTTAATTTATTTTTCTGTCCATATTTCATTCAAATAAGGGACTTTTAGCCTATCTTTGCGGGTTTACGCTTCCCTTTCTGTCGGCATTCGCTTTAATTCTTACCCTGGGGCTTTCGCGGCTCGCGACCTGGTTTTTATTCTCGGCGTTGCAAATTGTACTGGTCAGCGTTGGTCAAATTCATATTGTTGGAGTTGGAATGGCGATACCACAGGCTCAGAAGCCTAACGATCCGCGTACAAATCGCCTGCTTTCCGTTCTTTCCGAAGAGGAGTACGGACGCCTGGTTCCGCAAATGGAATTGGTATCGCTTCCTCTTGGAAAGTGCCTTTCTGAATCCGGCGGGCAGATGAAATACGTATATTTCCCTACTACCGCGATAGTATCCCTGCTTCACGTCATGGACAATGGGGCATCCGGCGAAATCGCTATAGTCGGCAACGATGGCATCGTAGGTATCGCGGTATTCATGGGCGGAGAGACGACGCCCAACAGAGCTATCGTGCAAAGCGCCGGAGAAGCATACAAGCTCAATGGCAGCGCATTAAGGGCGGAATTTAACCGGTCAGGAACCCTTCAGCACCTCCTCCTTCGCTACACCATGGCGCTCTTAGCGCAGATGGCTCAAACCGCGGCATGTAACCGACACCACTCGGTCGATCAACAGCTATGCCGCTGGCTCCTACTCAGCATGGATAGACTGCCTACGAACGAGCTCGTGATGACGCAGGAACTGATAGCCAACATGCTCGGCGTTCGCCGCGAGGGCGTGACGGTAGCCGCTGGCAAGCTTCAGAAAGCGGGGCTTATCGATTATAGCAGAGGCCGCATTACCATACTCGACAGGCCAGGCTTGGAAGAGCGGGTCTGCGAATGTTACGACGTGGTTAAAAAAGAGTTCTCCCGCCTTCTTCCCGATCTTGTTTCGGAATAGCCAGGTCTACTTATGGGTCGCTAGAGGTTCTTATCGCAGTAAAACAGGAAGCGCAAAACAGCCGCACAGGGTTTAAAAAAAACCGCCGCGCCTGGTACTGCGCGGCGGCCATTTTTTTTGCGAATAGCCTAAGCTAATCAGTCTTCGTCCTGTTTTATCAAGAGCTCATAGACGGCCGCAGGATCCGCCGCGGACAGTATGCCCTCGCGCAGCTCGTTGTTCTTGAGCTTGGCGCTGAAATAGGACAGGGTCTGCAGGTAATAGGCGTGCTGATTGTAGGCTGCCGCTATCATGAACAGGAGGCGCACGGGCTGGTCGTCGAAGGCGTTAAAGTCCTGTATGTCGCATTTGCTTACGCCCACGGCCACCACGAGGTCGGTGACGCTGGATAGGCGCACGTGCGGTATGGCTATGCCGCGGCCTATGGCCGTGCTCATGAGGTCCTCGCGGCGGAGTATCTCCGAAACGATTTCCTGCTTGCTCTTGATCTGCGGCGCGGCGGCCAGGCGCTCGGACAGGGCCACGAGGGCATCGCGCTTGCGTGAATAGTCGAGAAAGACGACGCGGTCGGGCGACAGCACGTTGCGCATGCGCACCGGGTGGATAGAGGCGACGGGTTTATTCGAAGACAGGCGCTCGTTTACCCAGCGCTCTATCTCGGATTTCTTGAAGCGCCATACCGTGCCGATTTTTCCGGCGGGTATTTCGCCCTTCTGGGCCCAATCGTACACGGTACGCTCGGATACTCGAAGATACTTGGCGACTTCTTCTATAGTAAGGATGTCGTCATCCATATTGACGCCCCCAGACAGTAAGATTTGCGTTGATTTTCTAGTAAAAGTGAAAGAATGTCAAGATAGGACTACGCAGGGGCATAGGCGCAAGCTAAGATTGCTCAATAAGTTCATCAATTTCGGCGCTTTTCCATCCGAGGCCTTTCAAGGCCCTGCGCGATTCGTCCCCGTCAAGGCCGCCTAGGAGCTCGCGCGCGCGGCTAAGGAGCTCCATTCGCTGCCCCGCGGCGAACTCCGCCTCTATGGCCAGGGCGAGGGCTTCGCGTGAGAGGCCCTTGGCGGCGAGCGCCGCCTTTACGCTGAGCGGCCCCTCGGCATGCCGGCGCATGCGTTGCCGTATCCAGGTCTGCGCATAGCGCTGGTCGCTCAGCAAGCCTCGCCCTTCAAGGAAATCCAGGGCCAAGGCTACGGCTCCGCGCGAAAGCTTCTTAGCCCTGAGCTTTCGCTCAAGGCCGGCGCGGTGCTGCTCGGCCCGCGCGAGCAAGGCCTGCGCCTTATTTTCCGCCTCTTGGGCCTCGGCCGCGCACTCGAGCGCGCCATCGGGAAGGGCCGCGCCTACGCGAAGCTCGGGCGCCTCGCCTAGCCCGCCATCCTGCGCGCCGGACCGCGCGCCGTCTTCCGCGTCAGGCTCCAGATAAAGCCTACGGAAACGAAAAAGGGAGCCCCCCGCCACCGTCACGCTGACGATGCCATGGGCTCCCTCCTGTAAGGCTTCGATGACGGCCACTGTAGACCGATCGATTCCGCTTCTTAGCGCTTGGAGAACTGGAAGCGCCTGCGGGCGCCGCGCTGGCCGTACTTCTTGCGCTCTACCATGCGGGAGTCGCGGGTAAGCATACCGTTGGTCCGCAGCGAAACGCTGGAAGCCGGATCGACCTGGCTCAAGGCCCTGGCGATGCCGTGGGTGCACGCGCCGGCCTGTCCGTGGGGACCGCCGCCGGTTACCGTGATGACTATGTCGAACTTATTCTCGTTCGCGGTTACCATGAGGGGCCTGCGCACGGCGTTGGCCTCTTCCGCGATGGGGAAATACTTCTCGATCTCTATGCCGTTAACGAGTATCTTCCCGTTGCCCTCGCGGAGGTACACGCGGGCGACCGCGGTCTTGCGGCGGCCGGTGCCAATGCCAAGATTCCTGATCATCCTATATACCTCTCTAGACTTCGATAGCTACGGGCTTTTGGGCCGCGTGCGGGTGGTCGGATTCCGCGTACACCTTGCAGTTCAAGGCGAGCTTGCGGCCCAGGGGTCCCTTGGGAAGCATGCCACGAATGGCCTTCTCGAGGGGCTCGGTGGGATGGCGCTCGATGAGCTTGGCGAACGTGACTTCCTTAAGGCCACCGGGGAAACCGGTATGCCGATAATACACCTTGTTCTCGTGCTTGCGGCCGGTCACCTCTATTTGAGCGGCGTTGACTACGATAACATAATCGCCGATCTCCTGGTGAGCGGTAAAAAACGGCTTGTGCTTGCCGCGGAGCAAGTGCGCTACCTTGACAGCTACGCGACCGAGGCGCTGGCCCTTGGCGTCGATTATGAACCAAGAGCGGGGTGCCTCAGCGGGCTTTACGAATAG
>JBFZES010000140.1:0-4612 GCA_041306725.1 Spirochaetaceae bacterium
TATGTGGAACACGCCCTGGGTAGTGAGACTATCGCTGGCGGGGTTATGGAGTATGCAGTTGCGTATGCGATAGGAAGACAGTGTAGGGGACTTGTACTCATGGGCCTCGGGAGGCAGGGACAAGTCCCTGGACATGCCGTAGCGGTCCAGCGTGAGGCTGCGCGTTGGCATGCGCGGCCTGTCCTCCTCGCTCAGGTCCGCGAGGTCGGCGTCGAGGAAGGCCTGAATGCGGCCGTCGGCGGGCGGCAGGTAGTCGGACAAGAGCCGGCTCTTTTCCCGGTAGTTGGCTATCATATCGCTGGCAAGGTCCAGGAAGGAGGTTCCCTCTCGCGAATACACCGGAAGGCCGAGGCCCGCCAGCTTTAGATTGATGTACGCGATGAGCCTGCCTCGTTCTGAGGGGGACAGGCGATCCATCTTTATGCCGTGGTCTCTCTTTATGGACATCGAGCGCTCCTGACATGCGGCCTCCGGCAAGAACTTCGGGGCTGGACGTACCGCGTTGTGTTAATGCTGCCGCCGGCTTGCGCCGGCGGCGTATCGTTATGGAAGCACTCTAATAAAAAACTTGGAAATATTCCAGGTTTACAGGCCCGCTTTGGCCCTTTCCTCTTTAGAAAGCGTTTCTTTCTTGGCTAAGGTGGCAAGAATTCCCTTCTCGTCGTAGAGCAGGAAGAGGACGAGGCCTATGGCGCAGAATACCGCCGCTACGATGGCGGTGGCCCGTACGCCCATGGTGCCGGTAAGCGCCCCGCCCGAGGACAGGTCGGCTACCACTACCTCTCCCGCCGACGATAGGTCGGCGCCAATGAGGAGAAGGCTGGGTATGATGAGCCCGGCCACGGTCTGGCCGAGCTTGGACATGAAGGTGCGCGCCCCGAAGAATATGCCTGCCTTGAAGTCGCCGGTAACGATGCCGTCGGCTTCCGCTATGTCGGATACGATGGCATTTTGCACGATGCCGAAAATGGCTAAGGGTACCGCGGCCATGACGACGACGATGAAGCCTTGCGCGGCGGGCGGCAGCGGGTACAGGCCCAAAAAGGACGCGTACACGAATACCACGATGAACCAGCCGAAGGCCACCGAGAGCAGGAGCTTCTTGCCGAGCTTGCGCGCTATCACGTTGACCGGCAGGTAGAACACGAAGGACAAAAGGAACATGACCATGACCAGGGTAGAGTTGAACTCCTTGGGCAGCTTGAGCAATACCGTCACGAAGTAGACGAGTACCGTATTGATGATGGTAATGGCCACCCAATAGGCTAAGTCCGAGAGCGTGAAGGTGAGGAAATTGCGGTTCTTGAACGCGTTCTTAAGCGATGAGAAGATGGAGCCCTTGGAAACGTTGGGTTCCGCGTATTTTTTCTCGTCCACGAAGATGATGGGCAGGAGCATGAATACGAAGGCTACTCCGGCGTATATCCATATGACCGTCTGGAAGGCCGCCGCCGGCGCCATGCCACCGCGTTCGAACATGCCCTGGAAGAGCTCTACCTGGGAGCCTACCATGGTGCCCAGGGCCCAGGTTATGGATATCAGGGTCGACAGCTGCAGGCGCTCATTGGGCGAATGGCCTATCTCAGGCAGGAGGGCGAAGAAAGGCGTTACGTACATGGTCATGAACCAGTAGAAGAAAAATACCGTGGTAAAGAGCCATACCGTGTTCAGGGAGCTTATGCCCGCGTTGGGCGGCATGAAAACTAGGCCGGAGAGCAAGGCGAAGGGAAGCACGGATATGGCCATGAAGGAGCGGCGCTTGCCGAGCTTCATGGTGGAGCGGTCGGAGAGGCCCGCTATAAGCGGGTCGGTGATAGCGTCGAAGAGCCTTCCGGCGGCGAACACGAGACCGATTATCGTAAGCCCGAAGAGCACCGTGCCGCCGGAGCGTATGAGGGGCAGCACGTTTTCCTGTATGACGAAGGGGCCGAAGCGCACGCCGGGCGGCGGCAGATAGAAATATACGAGTTTGGAGCCTACGGCGAAACTGGCCAGCGACCAGCCGAATTGGCCGAGCGCGTACATCCACTTTTTCCAGAGGGGCAGGGTAAGCGCGGTTTGGGGCATGGGCTTTCCTTTCATGGAGAAAAAAACTAATGCCTTGGATTCTATGCCTGAAGCGGCGTTTCGGGCAAGGATAATCAGCCCCTATATTTCATGGGACGCCCGCGCTATTATGCTTCTATGGCTAAAGAAGAGCTTGGCGGTATTTTGGACTATATACTCAACAAAGCCGACGAGGCAGAATTCGAGGTAATCGTCAAGGCCTGCGAGCGCAGGCGGCAGGATATAGGCCGCTACGCCAAGCTCGGCGGCATGAGCCCCGGCGCCTTGGCCGGTCAGCTGGCGGATACCGTGAACCAGGGCCTGTCCGTCAGCATGGACGGCATACGCCAGACCGTGCGCGGCTTCGTCGTCGACCTCATACGGCAGGAAGCGCCCGAGGCCAGCGAAGAGGATATCGCCGTATTATTGGAACGCTATCTGCCCGAACGCGGAGCACAGCCGGGTCAGCCCGGCTCGCCGAGCCTGCCCGGCGCCCCGGGCCTAGTGGACGTCGACGCGGCGCGCCTGCCCCCCGAGGCCGTGGCGGTCATGGCTGAGGAATTCCTGTCCTACTCGCTGGGGGGCATGCCGCCGTCCCAGCAGAAGGAACTGTGGGATGCGCTGCCCGACTGGCAGGATAAATACTGGGAGAGCTTCGCGCCGGCCTTAAAGGCCCTGATCAAGGCGCGCATAGAGGGACGCCTGGACGACGATCAATTCTGGAAGGCCGCGCTTACCACCCTGGGGCTCTAGCCTGGCTGGCCGCGGCTTAGCGCGTCCCTGGCGCGCGCGTCTCGGACGGGCGCGTCAAGGACGGGCGCCCGCTCGCCCTAGCGCGGCGCGTATGCTATACTGCGCGGCGCTACTACAGGGGCCGCGATTCGCTTGAGCGCGGCCCGCGAAAGGCTTAGCATGGATACCATACTCATCGACGGCCGCGAGGCCGCCATAAAGGACGTCGCGCTCGTCGCCCGTTACGGCTACGGCGCGGAACTCTCCGCCGACGCGCTTACGCGCATGGCCGCATCCCGCGATATCGTGGAGCGCTGCGTGCGCGACGAGCTCATACGCTACGGGATAACCACGGGCTTCGGCAAATTCTGCGACGTGGTCATAAGCGGCGAGAACAACGCCGCGCTGCAGAAGAACCTTATCATGAGCCATGCCGTGGGCGTGGGCGAGAGCCTGCCGGACGAGGTGGTGAGGGCCATGATGTTCCTGCGCGCCAACGCGCTCGCCGTGGGCTATTCGGGGGTGCGCCCGGCTACCGTGCGGACCCTCCTGGCCCTGCTAAACGCGGGCGTGGTGCCCATAGTGCCTGAAAAAGGCTCGTTAGGCGCATCGGGCGACCTGGCCCCGCTCTCGCACATGGCGCTGACGCTTTGCGGCATGGGCGAATGCCGCTACCAGGGCGCGCGCATGGGCTCCGCCGACGCGCTTAAGGCCGCGGGCATAGCGCCCGTGGAGCTGGCCGCCAAGGAGGGCTTGGCCCTTATCAACGGCACGCAGTGCATGACCGCGCTGGGAGCCCTGGCCGCCTTCGACGCGTGGAAGCTGGCGCGCAGCGCCGACGTCATAGCCGCGCTTACCATGCAGGCCCTGCGCGGCATTACCGACGCCTACGACCCGCGGGTGCACGAGGCGCGCGGGCAGTTCGGCCAGATAGAATGCGCCGCCAACCTTCGCGGGCTCCTGGAAGGCTCGGGCCTTACCACCCGCCAGGGCGAGGAACGCGTGCAGGACGCATACGCCCTGCGCTGCGTGCCGCAGATACACGGCGCCTCGCGCGACGCCATAGGCTACGTGTACGACGTCGTGTCCCGCGAGATAAACGCGGTCACCGACAATCCCCTTATCTTCCTGAATCCCGACGACCCATCGGGAGGCGATATCATTTCCGGCGGCAATTTCCATGGCCAGCCCGTGGCCTTGGCCATGGACTTCCTGGGCATAGCCTGCGCCGAGCTCGGCAGCGTGTCCGAGCGGCGCATAGAGCGCCTGGTGAACCCCAGCCTGTCCAACGGCCTGCCGGCCTTCCTGGTAAAGGACGGCGGCCTCAACTCCGGCTTCATGATCGTGCAGTACACCGCCGCGTCCCTCGTGTCGGAAAACAAGGTGCTAGCCCACCCGGCCAGCGTGGATTCCATACCCTCCAGCGCGAACCAGGAGGACCACGTGTCCATGGGCACGATAGCCGCGCGCAAGGCCAGGCAGATACTGGAAAACGCCCGCACCGTGCTGGCCTTGGAGCTACTGTCCGCCTGCCAGGCTATCGACCTTATGGACGCGAGCGAAGCGCTTTCGCCGCCTACCCTGGCCGCCTACCGCGTGCTCCGCTCAGCCGTGCCCATGGTAAGCAAGGACAGGATCATGTATCCGGACATAGGCGCCGCCTGCGACCTGGTGGCCGACGGAGCCATACTGCGGGCCGCCGAGGACGCGTTGGCGAGGCCTTAGCGGCGCCCTAGCGCCGCCCCGCCGGGGGCGGGAGCGCCTCCATATTTGCGCGTAGGCCCAAGCCATGCTAGCATGGCTGGTCCCGCGCGAAGGAGAGCCCCATGAATAA
>JBFZES010000141.1:0-3346 GCA_041306725.1 Spirochaetaceae bacterium
GGTTGCCCCAATAAAAAAGAGCGGAACAGTCTGTCGACTGTTTCCGCTCTTTTTCGGGCAACCCGGCTGACGCGAAGCGGCGACCGGCTTGAAAATGAAACGACCGTTTCCGGAACCGGAAACGGTCGAAAGTCGGGCAACCCGGATTCGAACCGGGGACCCCTAGTCCCCCAGACTAGTACGCTAACCATCTGCGCTATTGCCCGATGCGCCTATTTCAGGCGCGGGACGAATACTAGCACAAGGCCTTGGGCAATGTCAATGAAACAGGGCTTAGTCGATGCCGAGGCGCCTTTTTCCCATAGGGAAAGGCAGGAAATCGAGCTTGAACGAGATGAGCATGGGCAGGGCGTCCCCAATGCTTAATCGCAGGAAAAGCACTCGTCGGGGTCAAGCTCGGGCCGTATGCCGGGCCGGGTCATGCAGAAATCGTAGCGCAGAGGGTCATCCGGCCTGAGCAGACGCAGCGCGGCGCACGCTTCCCTGGCGGCGGCAAGGTCAAGGCTCTTGCGTTTTAAAAAGCCGTAGCGTCGGCAGGCGGCGGCCATGTGGGTGTCCAGGGGCACGACGAGGCGGGAGGGGTCGCAGCGGCGCCAGGGGCCGGGGTCGACATTGTCTTTGCGCACCATCCAACGGAGGAACAGAAAGGTGCGCTTGGAAGCGGAGCCCTTAGCCGGGTCGGGCAGGAGATTCCCCGGCCAGCTCTGTTCGGAAGCCCCTCGCAGGGCCTGCACCATGCCTGAGGCGGCCCGCGCATAGTCGGGCTCAAGCGGATCGTCGCAGGCAAGGAAGAGGCTTTCCAGGCTTCCTTGTTGACGCAGGGCTCTAATGCCGCCGATAAAGGCCGCCAGGTCGCCGCCCGAGAAGAAGCGGTAACGAAAATCGCCGATGGCGTCCTTTATTTGGCTCGTATCCATGGCGGCTAAGGCGGAGGCGGGAGCGGGGCCGAAGGCTGACAGCACATATCGCGCCGCATTTACGATGAGGCTCGCGTTTCCCAGCGCCAGGGCGGCGCATACGAGGCCAGCCACTTCCCTGTCTTCCGGCTCGCTGTACGAGAGCACCACCGCCAGGGGGTCAGGATCCAGATAGGCAGGATCGTTGTAGCGAGAGTAGAGCTCTTCCAAGGCCTTGAGCCGCGGCGGGTTTAGGTTTATAAGCGCGGGCACGGGAAAGCCCGTTACGGTATAGCCACGCCGAGCTGCGCGAGGGCGTCGCGGCGCTGGGCTATGTCGGCCCGGTCGGGGGACAGGGTAAGGGCCTGCTTAAGGTAGAACCGGGCGCGCTGATGGTCGTTGCGCTTCATGTATATGTCGGTCATGGCGACGAGGGCGTCAACGTTCAGGCCGTTCTCTATAAGCGAAGAACGCAACGAGGCAAGCGCGGCGTCCTCGTTGGGCTGCAGCCGGGACTGCAGCAGGAAGAGGGTAGAGCGGTATACCGAGCCGCCCTTGATCGCCAATTGCGCGCTTATGAAGGCGGAGGCGTCGGCGCGCTTACCCTGCTCGATCAAAAGGGTAGCCCAGGCGAGGGCTGCCTGTTCGGAGGCGGGCTGCTTTTCGCGCCAAAGGCGGGCCATGGCTAGGCTCTCGTCGACCCGGCCCGCAAGGCGATATGCGCGGTAGAGGCTTTCGTAGTCGTCATAATCCGGGTAAAACGAGCGTATGGAGTCGGCCCGAGCCGCGGCGCCTGAGCCGTTGCCGGCGGCAAGGTCGGCGGCAAGGAGCACTTTCAAGGCGCGTATGGAGCTAGGGTCCGCCTTCAGGGCTTTGCCGGCGTAGGTGATGGCCTCAAGCCTATCTTTGCCGCCAGCGGCGAATAAAAGCTCAGCCGCGTACAGGAGCAAGGCCTGATCCTCGGGATAGCGCTCGAGGCCGCGGCGCAGCGACGCGAGAGCGCCGGGCAGGTCTTTGGAATTCTCCGCGGCGCTGCGAGCCCGCAATAGCAGGTACAGCCTATCGTTGGGGTCTACGCTGGCATAGGCGTCCAAGAGTGAGGCCGCAAGCTTAAACTCGCCCCGCTCCACCAAGAGGTGGGCGCGCATGAGCATAAAGCGGGAATCCAGGGGATCGTTGAGGAGCACGCGGGTGATGAGGGGCAAGGCCTCAGCCCACTGTCCATTGCCATAGAGGGCGTAGGCATAGGCGCGCTGGTAGCTCTGGGTGTCCTGGACGTTTGGATTTGCGCCTGCCAGCGCCGCAAGGGCGTCCTTGGGCTTGCCCGCGTCCACGAGGAGCCGCGACGCGTTGATAGCGGCGGGGTAACAATCTGCCGCAAGGCGTTGCGCATCGATGAACGAAGAAAGGGCCTTGGCCGTATCGCCGCTGCGTTCCAGGGCATGGCCCCGGGCTAGCTCGGCCAGAGCCGATTGATGGCCAAGGCCGGAAAAGCGTTCATAGGCGGCCAGCGCGGCTATCGAGGCGCTTTGCGTGCGGGTCCTGAACACGGTAAGCAGGGGCATAAGCTCGAAAAGCGCGCCCTGCCCTTCGCTTATGGCCGCCGGCCGGCCATTGCGCGCGTCTATGAATGCTTTGCTCAGGCTCGTCTCGGGCGGCGCTTCAAGGGCGGCCGCGGGGGTAAGCTCGGGATAAGCCAGGCGCGCGATTTCATAGGCCAGCCAGGCATAGGCGCGGGCATCGGCCTTGCTCAGCAGGCTTGCCTGTCCAGCGGCCTGCGCGGCCTCGGCCAGCGAAGCGGGAGAGCCGGCGAGTATGAGCCGCTCTACGCGATTGCGCTCCTCTTGCGCCGGGCTTACGGTCTCTACGGACGAGAGGGCGCTGCCCGGTCGCGGGGAGGGCCCGCCTACGCACGAGGCCAAGGTCGCGAGGAGGAGTAGTAAAGCTAACGGCGCGGCTAGGCCGGTTTTCATGCGCGGGTATCCGATCCGGGGTCGTTCCGCAAATAGCTGCGGGTAATGAGCCAAAGGACGAAAAGCACTAAGCCTGCGGCCACGAAAAGCCCCGGCCACCACAGCGAGAGGAAATTCTTAAAGCTCATAGAACTGAAGCCGAAGGAGAACACGGAAAGGAACAAGCCGAGCGCCACGAAGGATACGGCGGGCACGATAAAGGACGCGTGTATGGCCCTGTAGCGCATAAAGCCGGAGGGGACGAGGCAAAGGCCGGCGAGTATGGCGTAAAGCGGCCAATAATCCGCCAGCTTGACGCCCACGAGCCCCATGATCAGGTTCAAGAGCGCGGAACAGCCGATAAAGGAGCCGAGGAAGAGGGCATGGGTATAGCGTTTATTGGCTATGCCTATGTAGCCGTAGAGCACGGCCAGCATGAACGCTACTAGCGGCCAAAGCCGCAGCGGCTTATCAAGCAGGCCGGTGGTCAGCAAGAGG
>JBFZES010000142.1:0-6145 GCA_041306725.1 Spirochaetaceae bacterium
ATATTAAGGCGCCGGATAATCTTGTAGGCAAGACTATAATGAGTTCTGAAGGCACCGACACCGAAGTCTTATCCATGCTGCTTAACGAGTCCGTTCCGCTGGACTCGCTGCGTATTATGGAGCATAGCTGGAACTTGAATGACTTGCTCGAAGGCAGGGTTGACGCGATAACGGCCTATTCCACCAATGAAGCGCTCATCCTAAAAGAGCGGGGTATACCCTTCACTATGATACGCCCTCTCGTCTATGGCATAGACTTTTATGGCGACTGCCTCATTACTACCGGCAAAGAAGTGCGCGACCATCCCGAACGGGCCGCTGCCTTCCTGAGGGCCAGCCTGCGCGGCTGGGAATACGCCATGGACAATAAAGAAGAGGCCGCCCGGCTCATCGTATCGCTCTACTCCCAAAAGAAAAGCTTCGAGCAGCTTATGGCCGAGGCCATAGCTATGGACGAGCTCATTGTCCACCAATTCATACCGCTGGGATCGATGAATCCCGGCCGCTGGCGCCACATAGCCGACACCTATGCCAGGCTAGGCATCCTGCCCCTCGACTATAGCCTTGAAGGCTTTATTTACGATCCCGACGACCACGAGGCGGAGACGCGATACTTGCGGCGGCTATCGCTATGGTTTGGCGGCGCGGCGCTCCTGATCGGCGCCGCCTCCCTAGCCCTCTTTTCCTTTAACAGGCGCTTGGCGCATGAAGTGAAGGCCAGGACAGGTAGCTTGGTAAAGCTCAATAGCGCGCTGCAAGCGGAAGTCGCCGAGAGGCTGGCAAAAGAGCGGGCGCTGGCCGCGTCTATCGACGAAAAAACCATACTGCTGCGGGAATTGCACCATCGCGTAAAAAACAACCTGCAAGTAATCATGAGCCTCATAGCCATGGAGATGGACAAAAATCCCGGCGCGGAGGCCATGAATCAGCTGAAGCAGATACGCAGCCGCGTGTATAGCATGGCCCTAGTGCACGAGAGGCTCTATGAGCAGAGCGACCTTGCGGCAGTCGACGCGGCGACCTACCTTAGTACCTTAACCAACGAAGTAATCCAACTCTTCACGCGGCCAGAACTATCCATGAGCGTCAGCATCGATATTGAACAAGTGAAGCTTCCGATCGAACAAGCCATACCGCTGGGGCTTATCATAGCTGAACTTGTTTCCAATAGCATGAAGCACGCGTTTTCCGGCCGAGAATCCGGCGCCGTCGGCATCTCGCTCAGAGAACGCTCAGGTAGCTGCACGGTTGAGGTTAAAGACGACGGATGGGGGATGGCTCCCGCCACCCAGCGCGAAACCGACCCGAGTTTGCAAGGCGGCCTAGGCCTCGTATTAGTGGAGGCCTTGGCCCATCAACTAGGCGGAACAGTAGGCCGGGGCGGAAGCCAAGGCTATAGCACCCTTATCGTTTTTCCCCTGCGTAAGGAACAGACGCCGTAAAAAAGCTTCCTGAGGCGCACCGATCACGCAAGGCTTCCTAAAGCCATGCCTATCGCATAGGCCGCGCCAGAGGCAAGCCCGCCTACGCCGAGCATTTCCATGCCCGCGGCGAACCAGTTTTGGCTGGTAAAGCGCGTCTTAAGCGCGCCGAGGGCGAATAAGGTAGCGCCGGTGAGCGCGGCGGCTAAGGGAAAGTTCATGGCTTCAGGCAGAGAGAATACGCGTGAAGCCACGAAGGCTATGAGGGGAATGAAGCCGAACAGGCTGAAGGAAGCGAAGGTGACCAGCGCGTTTTTGAGGGGAGAAGAACTATCCTCCACGATGCCCAACTCCTCTATCATCATGATATTTATCCATGCGGTTTCATTCTTCGCGATTATATCGGTAACGGTTCGCGCGTCGGCTTCGCTCATCCCGCGGTCGGTGTAGATCTCAACCAGTTCCTTTTTCTCGCCTTCGGGATAGTTCCGCACTTCCCAAGCCTCCCGTTCGCGCTCGGCGCGGTTATAGTCACGCTCCGCTTTTGAGGAGAGAAAATCGCCTATGGCCATGGATAGGCCGTCGCCGATGAGGTTGGCGAAGCCCAGTATAAGCACGACGCCTGCCGAGAGCGATGCGCCGGCTACGCCGGCCACCACGGCGAAGGTGGTGATAATGCCGTCCAGCCCTCCGTACACCAGCGACTTAAGGTATTGGCCCTGCTCGGTCTGATGCTGCTCGGGAGCTCCTTGGCGGTGTGCTAGAGCGCTTTCCGCGGCGTCTTTCCGATTATAGGCGGCTTTTGCCCGTTCGAGGTTCCTGCTGATCATGTTCTCAATCGCTCCGTCCTGCGGTATAGCGCCTTCATCATACTGGATTGTACGCAGGAGCGCGGCCAAGCGCAAGCGACAGCAGGAGCGGCTAAAGGCCGCTGCGGTTTATTTCTAACTTTACTGTTAATGATTATTTTTTTATATTCGGTGCTACTATCAAGGAGCGTATTAATGCAATCGAGAAAGGCATCCTTGCCCCTCCTCTTCTCCGTCGTATTCATGGATATGGTCGGCTTTGGCTTCATCATCCCGCTAATTCCCGATTATATACGAGGCTTCGGCGGAGCCCCGGCGCTAGCGGGCCTGCTCATGGCTAGCTACGCGCTAGGGCAGTTTTTCGCCGCGCCCATCGTGGGCAGGCTTTCCGACCGCTTCGGCAGGAAGCCCCTTTTTCTCTTTTCTATAGGCGGAACCTTCCTTTCCTTGCTCCTCCTCGGCTTCGCCCGATCCTTGCCCCTGATCTTCGCGAGCAGGATACTCGACGGGCTTACCGGCGGCAACATAACCGTCGCTCAATCCTATATCGTCGATATAACCGACGATAAGAACAGGGCGAAGGGCTTCGGCCTCATAGGCATGGCCTTCGGCCTCGGCTTCATCATAGGGCCGCTGTTCGGAGGGCTGCTCTCCCGCTTCGGCCTCGCCGCGCCGGCATTCGTCGCCGCGGGCATCGCGGCCATAAACCTCGCGCTCATAGGGTTCATACTCCCGGAAAGCCTTTCGACCGAACGCAGGGAAGCCCTCAAGAAGGACCCGCGCAGGGCTTTTTCAGGCGCGCTGCTGCTTCAGACGCTCAGGCAGCGGGGCACGGGCACTATACTCCGGCTATCCATAGTATATTCGTTCGCCTTTACCCTGTTCGAGAGCATGTTCGCCCTCTTCGCCGCCGAGGCCCTTGGCATTGGGCCGAGCCAGCGCGGCTGGCTCTTGGCCTACGTGGGCGTGCTCGTTGCCTTGGTACAGGGAGGGGGCGTCGGCTTCCTGGCCAAGAAATTCGACGAGAGGAAACTGGCCACGGTCGCGCTTTCCATGGCCGCCCTGTCTCTGGCCCTCTATTCGCTTGCCCCGTCGATACCCGCTCTTCTGCTCGCCTTGCTCCCCTTGAGCATAGGCTCGGGAGTGGCCTCCACCATGCTGCGCGCCTTGCTGACCAAGAGCGTGCCCCGGGAAAGCTCGGGCGGCACCCTGGGCTTGGCGGCGGGCGTGGACAGCCTCAACCGCATACTCGCGCCGCTCTGCGGAGGGTTCCTGCTCGCGTGGCTCGGTCCCCGCTCGCCCGGCCTCTTGGCATCCGCGCTCGCCGCGCTTGCCGCCTGGTACGCGTGGAAGAAGCTGATCAAGGAAGACTGCCTATCAAGCGGCGCGGCCTCAGGCGCGTGCGCGGAAGCCGCCCCTATCGCGCAGTAGCGTAAGACGTGCGCGGCACGACATTGAGCATGAGGGCCTGGGAGCCGTCGGGCCTAGACTGCTGCCAGGTGGCGTAGTAGGCGTCAGGCGTGGCGAGCAGGTCCACGTAGCGCAGGCAGCCCGTGCCGTCGGGGCTTAGGAATTCAGGGAAGATGTCGGAAATGCGGGTAAAGGACCGGGGATCCCCGGCCGTATAGTAGCCTAAGCCTCCGAGTTCTTCGCAGGAATAGCCTCGCGGGCGCTTAGCGGCCTTGGCGTGCTCGTCGAGATTCCGTAGGCATTCGCCGCCGTCGTAGAACACAAGGCCCAGGCCTTGCGGCCAGGCCGGGGTTTCGGTCTCCTCTTTGCCTGCGAAGGCCGTACCGGCCGGGGGGGGCGGACCGTCAAGGGGCAGGACGCAGGTAGCGCGGGTTATGGCCACGTCCCAGGCCGGACCCCGCGGATAGCAATCGTAAACAGGCGCTCCTTCCGGGCTGCCGTCGGGTCCAAGCGCAAGATAGCCCGTGCCGCTCGACGACCAGCTGAAGGAATGGTGGCAAAAGAAGAGGTACAGCCCGCCGTCGGGCCTCTCGGCCAGGAAGGGGTCCTTGATCTGCAGGGTAGCCGGGTCGCCGCTGGCTATAATAGTGCGCGGGCGGGCTTCGGCAAGCCCCTCTACCGAAGGCGCGCTTATGCGCTCTATGGTCCATACCCCCGTGCCAGGCTTTTCGTAGGCTTCAACCGGAGCGGGATAGGGCTGGCGCTTCTCCGACGATACGTACAGTTCCACGCCGCCGCGCGCGAAGCGCAGGGCCGAGCCTTCTATGGACAGGGCCTCGCGGCCGTCGGGCGACACGGAAGCCTTGTCGAAGGAGAGTATCTTTTTCCAGCTGGCTCCGCGGTCCTCAGAACAAAAGACGGCCAATTCCTTGCCGCGGTCGCCCAAGTCCAGGCCCGTGCGGGAGTCCCCCGCGCTGCGGTAGCGTCCCGTCAAGTAGAGCCTGCCGTCGGGGCCTTGGGCCATATTGCCGCCGCCGAACCAATAGCCGCGCTCTGGCCGCTCGGGGGCTATGGCCACGCGGGCCGAGGAGGGGTCGATAAGGCGGTGCGCGAAGGCGCGGAGGCTCTCTATGAGGGCAGGATGCAGTTTATGATTCACGGAAAGGCTCCTCGTTATGGCTATGTGCTTAGGGCGGCGCTCCTTTGTCCTTGACGGCGCGCGCTTCCCGCGGCCTCCACTATAAAAGCGCTCAGGCAAGGCTGTAAATAGTTTCCAGGCGAAAAGAGGATATACTTACTGGTAGCTGTGCCCGAGGAGCTCATATGAAACGTTTTTTAACGATATTCACGGCGCTACTAAGCCTAACCGCGGCCGCGCACGCGGAGCCGCAGTTCGCCCTTCCCCTCCTTACCGAGTATTTCAAGGCCCAAGAGCGGGAGCAGAGGGTGGGCGGTATCGTGCTCACGTCCGTAGGCGCAGGCATAATCGCCGTCGGCGCCGCAGGCGCCGCGTGGTCGTTCACCGCCCAGCCTGAGGACTTCTCCAGCCCCGAGGAGCTCATGGTATATCGAGCCGCCTCGGTGATAGGCGCGGGAGGCGGGGCGGTTTTGGCTACCGTAGGCATATCCATACTGTCGAGACCGCAGGGGCTTTATCTGGAACGCTATGGCTTCCTCTATGGCGAAACGGATAGCGCCGCCCAGGAGGCAAAGGCCTACGCCCTTATGGCCGACATAGCCGACGAGGCGCGCCGCTCGCGCATATCGGGCGCTATAGTCAATCTCTCCGTGCCGCTTGCGCAGCTAGGCGTAAGCGCGGCCGTAAGCGCGTATCAGGATGACTGGGACGGCTTTGGCGACCGGCTCTTGGCGGGGGCGGCATGGACCATACCGAGCCTCATTGGCGGCATAGTAAGCCTCGTAGGCGGGAAGTCGCCCGCCGAGCGCATGCTGGACAGCTACAAAGCCATGCGCGCCGCGTATTAAGCCCGGCGGCCGTAGCTTCGGCTAGCTCGGCCGATTACGGCGGCTAGCGAGCGCCGCTGTCGCGACCGGACGATTCGCCTACTTAGCCGCGACGACCTCGAAGCCGCGCTCAAGGAGCAGGCTCCCCCACTCGCCCTTAACCGCCAGCTTGTACTTGCCGGGGGCGTCGAAGGCATAAGGGGGCAG
Source organism: Spirochaetaceae bacterium (assembly GCA_041306725.1). Classification (GTDB taxonomy): domain Bacteria; phylum Spirochaetota; class Spirochaetia; order Treponematales; family UBA12059; genus UBA5200. The sequence continues at coordinate 5,813 of JBFZES010000142.1, forward strand.
GCTATGGCTGGCGCCCGCGCCCAAGCGCACTTTCTCCTTGTGTATTTCCCTTATGGCGAGGGTCTTAGCGTCTACGACATAAAACAGGATAATGAAGTCGCCGGCCTTCCCGGTGGCATTCGTCACGGTAAAGGCCAGGCTCGCGCCGGCCTGGGCCGGTATGGGATCGTTGACGGTTTGCCGCGACGGTGGTATATCGAAGCCTATAGCCGCTATGCTGCGCTCTGCCGGCGCCGCTGGCGTGGCTGGCGTGGCTGGCGCTGCCGGCTTGGCTGGAGCGGTAGGCGCGCTGGATGCGGGGGACGCTATCACGGAACGTACGCCTATGACGCG
>JBFZES010000143.1:0-8297 GCA_041306725.1 Spirochaetaceae bacterium
TCCAGGGTCCTGCGCGCGTGCATGCCATCGTTGACGCCGACGATGTAGCCTTTGTATACGGATACCGTAGCGCCTACAAGCACGCGGCCGCGGAAAAAAACCACGGCGCGGCAATTGCTGAGGTTTAGGTCCGCGGGCCTTCGACCCCGGGCTACGTCGATATAGTCGGTACTGAGCATGGCTTGTATGCCGGCCCCTGAAGCGGACGCCGGCCTTGTATTCTATCAGACTTCCTAATCTTGTCAAATAAAAAAAATAGTTGTTCCGCTGAGGTTCGTGAATCGCTACATATAGGGAAAGCGGAATGCGCGAGACGGCTTGATTCTGTAAAAAAAGCGCTTGCGCGTTCCTTAAAGCGGGCGTAGTCTCTCCAGCGTACCTAATCATACTTTTTCTTAGGAGGACGAAAGGTGGAAAAGTTTTTTCAACTGAAAGCTCATAACACCACGGTTAAGACCGAAATCATGGCTGGTATAACGACCTTCATGACTATGGCTTACATCCTGGCTGTTAACCCCGGCATCCTGTCTGCGGCCGGCATGCCCGCGGGCGGCGTATTCACCGCCACCGCGCTCGCATCCCTGATCGCTACCCTGGTCATGGCCCTGATAGCGAACCTGCCTATAGCGCTCGCCCCAGGCATGGGCCTGAACGCCTTCTTCGCGTTCGCCGTCGTGCTCGGCATGGGCTACAGCTGGCAGCTCGCGCTCACCGCCGTGTTCGTGGAAGGTATCATCTTTATCCTGATGTCCTTCTTCAACATCCGCGAAGCCATAGTCAAGTCGATACCGGCCAATATTAAGAAGGCTGTATCGGTAGGCATAGGCCTCTTTATCGCCTTCATAGGCCTGCAGAACGCCGGCATCGTCGTCAATAACGACGCTACCCTCGTAGGCCTTGGCAACGTGACCTCCGGTCCCGCGCTCGTCGCCCTCATAGGCCTCGTGCTCACCGGCGTGCTCCTTGCCCTCAAGGTAAAAGGCGCCCTGCTCATCGGCATCATCAGCACCACCATAATCGGCATACCCTTTGGCGTAACCGCCATACCCCAGGGCTGGAGCCCGGTTAAAGCCCCCGATGCGCCGCTGCTCTTCGCCTTTGAATTCGATAAGATCTTTACCCTCGACTTCCTCGTGGTCATGTTTACTTTCCTCTTCGTCGATATTTTCGACACGATCGGCACCTTAGTTGGCGTTACCACCCAGGCCGGGCTTATCAACAAAGACGGTTCTATCCCCCGCGTAAAGCAGGCCCTTTTGGCCGACGCTATCGGCACCGTGGCCGGCGCAGCCCTGGGCACCTCCACCGTGACCTCCTATATCGAGAGCGCCTCCGGCGTGGCCGAAGGCGGACGCACGGGCCTTACCTCCCTTACCACGGCGCTGCTTTTCGGCGTCGCCCTGTTCTTCTCGCCGATATTCCTCCTGGTGCCCGGAGCGGCTACCGCACCCGCCCTCATCCTGGTAGGCCTCTTCATGCTGAGCCCGGTAAAGGACATAGACCTGAGCGACTTTACGGAAGCCATTCCGGCCTTTATTACGATGATTTTCATGCCGCTTACCTACAGCATAGCGGAAGGCCTCGTGTTCGGTATCCTGTCCTACATCTTCTTAAAGGCCATTACCGGCAAGATCAAGGACGTTACCCTGGTTACCTGGGTAGTGGGCTTCTTCTTCGTGTTGAAGCACATACTCTAGCAGCGCTCGCCTACGTTTTAGGAAAAGAAAAGGCCGGCCCCGATTGGGGCCGGCCTCCTTATTTTTACGCCGGCATAGAGCCGGCTCTTGTATGCAACGAGCCCTAGTCGTGCGTCTCGTTGTCTACGCCCGTATCGGAGGCTATAGCGGCTTCTTTGTACCTAGCGGCCTTATACGAGCCAAGCATGATGGATACGGGCTCTAAAATGGGCACGTTCTCGCAGATTATCTTTACGATAACGGTCATGGGAACGGCGAGGACGAGACCGGCGAAGCCCCAGAGCCAGCCCCAGGCAAGCAAGGACGCCAGGATGACGAAGGGCGATAAGCCTAAATTTTGGCCCTGAAGCCGCGGCTCGATAAAATTGCCCAAGGAAAAATTGACGCCTACCATGACCGCGGCCGAGGCGGCTATAGGGCCTGGCTGCGGCCAGAACTGCACCAGCGCGAAGAGCGTAACGCCTACGCCCGCGGCTATGGAGCCTATGTTGGGTATGAAGTTAAGGATAAAGGATATGACGCCCCACACGATGGGAAAGTCGAGGCCTATGAATCCCAGGAAGACCGTCACGAGCAGGCCCGTGGCAAGGCTCACGAAGAACTTGACCGCCAAATAGCGGGCTACCTGGGTGATAATGCCGGCGGAAATTTTCTGTATTCGGCCGGATATCTTGCCCGCGAAGGCCAGTTCTATGCGGTCCCTGAAGTGGCCCAGCTCTAGGAGCAGGAACACGACGAAGAGCACGACCATGACCGTATCGGCGAGGAAGCCCAGGAATGATTCGGAGAAGCTTAACGCGAAGCCCTGGACGCGCACGCGGAGGTCGAGCTGGCCCCAGAGGTTCTGCACAAGGGTGAGGTGCTCGTCGTAGGGCAGCTCCAGCAAGCCCGCAAGCCAAGAATAGATTTCGGTAAAGCGCAGCTCATATTTGGGAAAGAGCGTCATTATGGTGCGCAGGCTCGAAAAGAGGATAGCGCCTACCACGTACACCCCGGCGCCTATGATGATTACGACTACCACCGCACCTATGGCCCTGGGTATCTTTATGCGTTCGAGCATTACGATAAGCGGCTCGAGCACGAAGGTGAGCAGCACGGCGATAATGAACGGGAGGATAACCGGAGAGGTCAGTTTGAGGGCCGCTCCCGCCAGGAGCAGCGCGATGAAGCCCAAAAGGAAAAGGTTGACCCTGGCAAAATTGAAACCCCTGAATCTGTCCTCGCTGTTGGCAGGCATGACGGCTCCTCGCATCGCATAGCGCTATCGTATAGGCGTTATTAGTATAATCATAATAAGGCTATTCGGATACGAGGCCTCCGGTATCGGTCGGGGGAAAAGGATTAAAAAAAGCCTGCGCCGCGCAATCGCGCAACGCAGGCTCATTGAAGTGGCCGCAACGTGAAGGCACCCTGGCCCCTCGCTCGAGGCCTAACTTGAGCGCTGCACGGTCTGCTGGGACACGTACGCTTCGTCGCAATCCGGCAGCGCGCGTATCTTGATGAGCCAGGAATCCGCTTCGGATTTGGCTGTGTAAGGGCCGATGCGTACGCGGTACCAGCTGCGGCCGTCCACTTCGCTGAGGCTAATGATGGAACTCAAGCCTTTCGCCGCTATGTCGCGCTGCAGGTCTTCTGCCCGCGACCTGCTGGTAAAGCTGCCGGCCTGTATCCAGTATTCGGTTTGGGTAACGCTTTTAGGCAGGCTGGGCTTCGCGCTCGGCTTGGCGGCGCTGGGGGCGGCCGCGCTTACGCTGGGCTTAGCCGCCGCGGGAGGCGCGGGGGTATAGGCGGAAGCGCTTGGAGCACTAGGCGCCGTGGTCGCCGCGGCGCTTGGAGCCGCGCCGGCGGAAGCAAGGGCGTCGCTGGCTGGCTTATCGCCGTAGATTATGATGATGCTGTCGCCGCCCGTCGCGGGCTCCGCGGCGCTGGGAATAGGCGCGGGCTCGACTTGGCGGACGTACGCGTCCGGGGATACCGCCCGAGGCGCCGCCGCGCCGGCTATGGACGCAGGCGCGCTTTCCGCGCCCGCGGGCGGCATGAAGAGCGCTACGGCTATGCCCGAAGCCGCGACGAGCACAATGGCTATAGATATGACGGTCCACAGAACCTTCTTCGTTTCAAGCGGCATCGTTGAGCCCCTCCCCATGACCGCGGCTGCCTGTCCCCGCGATCGACGCTTAGTTACCCTTCAATTATCGGTACGGAGCGCGTTAAATTAAGCGCCTTCAACGAGCCGAATACCGTATCCGCGCCAAGATACCGTCCAGTTTTTCTCCGAGGGCCCCCATGGCTCCCGTATTGCTCAAAACGAAGCGCCGTTTGGCAAAAGCCCGGCCAGCCAGCCAGAGGGGCCTTTGGCTGCATATCCGTTTGAGTGCCTCCGCTATGCCTAGGCCGTCGCGCTCTTTGCTCCTGGCCAGCCGGATGGGCAAAGGCGCCCGCAGTTCTACGATAGCGGCGCAGGACCGGGCATGGGGCAGCCTGTAGAGTATGGCCGCGTTGATGCAAAGGAGTTCTTCGCCAGCGCGTCCCTCCGCTGCGAAGGCCGCTTTCCCCGCCGCAAGCGCCTCGTCGAGCAACAGAAGCATGGCGGGCCGCACTATGGCTTCATAGCGGGCTAGGAGTCCGGGGTCGGCGAACACCAGGGCGCCTATGGCTTTGCGGTCCATGCTGCCATCCGCCTTCCGCACGCTCGGCCCAAGGAGAGCCTCCACCTGAGCGGCCTTGGCTGCAAGGGCTTTATGGCCGAGCTTATCGAGGTCTATACAGGTCCAGCCGCGTTCTTCTAGGAGGGAGGCCGCCGCGTTCTTGCCCGCGCAGTAGCCGCCGGTAAGGCCTAAGATCAATGCATGTCTCCCCAGCTCGCCGCTATTTCCACGCCTACCCGCAGCGGTACCGAGAGCGTTATGGCCTCAGCCATGGCGCGTTCCACGGTACGCGCCACGGCCTCGGCTAAAGCCTCAGGCGTTTCAATAATGAGTTCGTCGTGTACCTGCAAGAGTAGCTTAGCCCCAGGGTGTGTAACTCGCAGCGCTTCATCCACCTTCAGCATGGCAAGCTTCATGATATCGGCGGCCGAGCCCTGTATAGGCGTGTTAACCGCCACCCGCTCGGCGGCCTGCCGTTCGTTGGCGTTGCGGCTGTTGATGGCCCGGATGGGGCGCCTGCGCTTGAGCAGGGTGCTGACGTAGCCGGTACGGCGCGCTTCCTCTACGGTTGAGCGTATGAAGGCCGCGACGCCGGCGTAGCGGCTGAAATAGGCGTCTATGAAACGCTGAGCCTCGGCGCGGGGTATGCCAAGCTCATTGGCCAGGCGGAATGCGCCCATGCCGTAGATAACGCCAAAGTTGATAGTCTTGGCCGCGCGGCGCTCGCTTGGGCTTACCTCGCTCTCTTCTTTGCTTAAGATGAGGGCGGCCGTGCGCCGGTGTATATCCGCGCCTTCGGTAAAGGCCTTTTTAAGCTCGGGGTCGTCGGACAGGTGGGCGAACACGACAAGCTCTATCTGCGAATAGTCCGCCGATATGAGCGTCTTGCCCGGCGCGGCTACGAAGGCCTTGCGTATGCGGCGCCCCTCCTCCTCGCGGACGGGAATATTCTGCAGGTTGGGGTCCCTGCTCGACAGTCGGCCGGTAGCCGCGCCCGTCTGTACGTAATGGGTGCGTATGCGCGGGTCGACCGCCGCTAGTTCAAGCAGGGCGTCCACGTAGGTGCTCTTAAGCTTTTGCAGGGTGCGGTGCCTGAGTATAAGGGCTGGCACCGGGTCCTCGCGCGCGAGCTCCTCAAGCACGGATATATCGGTGGAGAAGCCGGTCTTGGTTTTTTTCCCGGTTGAAAGCTTGCGTTCCACGAAGAGCACGTCCTGTAGCTGCTTTGGCGAGTTGAGGTTGAATTCATGCCCCACAAGGGCATAGGTTTCTTTCTGTATCGTCGCCAGCTCGCTCTCCAGCTCAATGCCGAAGCCCTTGAGCGCCTCGGCGTCCACCAGTATGCCTTCGCGCTCCATGCGCGAAAGGAGGCGCAGGACGGGCATCTCAAGCTCTAGGAAAAGCTTTAGGAGGCCCTGCCGCTCCAGGAGAGGCTCGAGCACCGCCTTCAGGCGCAGGCAAAGGTCGGCGTCCTCGGCCGCGTACGCGCCGGCTTTAGCCAGTGGCGCTTCCGAGAAGACCGTGCCCTTGGCGGCAACGTCCGCGTAGGGCGTGCCCCCGAAGCCCAGGTAGCTTGCCCCTAGGGCTTCAAGCTTAAGCGAATCCCGCTCGGGATCGAGCAGCCAGGCGGCTATCATGGTGTCCCAGGGCTTACCCCGTATGGGCGCGCCCCAGTTTTCCATCACGTGCAGGTCGAATTTAAGGTTCTGGCCGACTATGCTGAGGTCCTCCCTCGCTAGGAGCGGGGCGATAATGGCGCGCGCCTTATCCTCAGGCAGGCAGGCGGTATCGGGAGCCTTAAGCGGCAGGTAACAGCCGCCTCCCGGCGCTACCGAGAGTGAGAAGCCCACGGGCATGGTGTTCATCTCATCCAGCGAATCAGTCTCGCAGTCGAAGGCGTATACCTTAGCGGCCGCGGCCTTTGCCACCCAGCGCTTGAGAGCGTCCTCGCTTAGCACAGTCTCATAGCTGCCCGGCTTGGTAAAGGAAGCGGGCAGGGCGGGAGGCGGAAACAATTCGCCGGGTAGCGGTTCCTGCTCTTTTGGGGCGGCCGAAGGCGCGGCTGCCGCGGGCAGCTTGTCCAAGCCGTCGGCCACGCGGCGCGTGGCCAGGCTGCGCATGCCCTCGCGCATGAACAGGGCGCTCGCCGCGTCCCGGTCGAGGCTCGCTACCTTAAGCCAATCAAGGCCGTCCTGGGGCAGGGGAGCGCCGCTGGCCAGGGTAACGAGCTTCAAGGACAGCTGAGCGCTTTCCCTGCCATCGATGAGCTTCTTCTTAAGCCCTTCAGGCTTTACCTGATCGATCTTCTCCCAAATAGCCTCAAAGCTGCCGAATTCGCTTAAAAGCTTGAGCGCTGTCTTATCGCCCACGCCGGGCACGCCGGGAATATTGTCCGAGGAATCGCCGGTAAGCGCCAGGTAGTCCAATATGCGCGCGGGGGACACGCCCCATTCGGCCTCTACCTCGCTGGGCCCGAGTTGGACGAAGCCCTGGTCGCGGTCCGGCCTCAGGGCGCGCACCGGGCCGCCCACCAGCTGCAAAAGGTCTTTGTCCGCCGAAACGATATAGCAGGGCCGGTTTTCCGCGCGGCAACGCTCGGCCAAAGCGGCTATGAGGTCGTCCGCCTCGTATCCGTCCAGCGCTATGCTGGGTACGCCGAGGAGCCTAAGCCCTTCCTCCACGAGCGGTATCTGCGCGTGCAGATCCTCCGGGGTCTTCTGCCTGTTGGCCTTATACAGTTCGTACATATCGTGCCTGAAGGTTGGCACGCGGCTGTCGAATACCGCCACGAAGCGCTCCGGCTTGTATTGATCCCAGAGCTGGAAGAGGCTGCGGAAGAAGCCGAATACGGCCGATACGTTCTGCCCCTGGGGGTTGCGCAAGGGCTTGGAAATGAAGGCGAAGTATGAGCGGTATATAGTGCCGTAGGCATCAAGGAGGAAGAGGGGTTCCATTGCTGGAGCATAACGCCGTCTTGAGGAAGGCGCAAGATACTGGCAGCCGCGTTGAAATTGCTCACGATAATTCTTGACAATTTAAGCGATTTTGTATGAAAGTATTAGATATATAATCAAAAACATTGTTAGCCATTCCGAAGGAGCTCCGCTATGTGGTTTGACGTAGCTACCGCGGTCATAATCCATGGGGCGATCGATTTATTGCTCTGCCTTGCCGCGCTTTATGGGTGGAAGGTGAGCGTTCGATTGCCCTGTGCCTTGTACTGGTCTTTGGGGCTCTTCGCATTTTGGATAGGCCATGGGGCCATGTTTCTCTATTACCTGCCTAGCTTGGCGCAAGCCGGAACTTGGGTGTCGATGCTGCCCGCGATAGGGTATATAGCGCATGCTAACGGCTTACTGGCCTTAGCCAAGGGCAGTGAGCTCCTGTTGGAAAAAACGGTGCGGTCCTGGTGGTCCTTAGCCCTGCTCATAGCGGGCCTCTTTGGCGGATGGTACTTTACTTTTGTTTCGCCGTCGGAGCTAGCCCGCATAGTCGTGGGGAATTTCGTCTATGCTGTTTTTGCCATCCGCGGGTTCTCGGCCTTTCTATCGCTTAAAACGGCAGCTTGGAATCCTGGGCTAACCGGTCGGCTCGCGGGGCTGTCCTTTTTTGGCATGGCATTGCTTAACTTTGCCCGCGCAGCGTCGGCCTTCCTCGGTTTGTCCGACAACGTATTCTTCATGAGCGGTTTTTATAATTCGTTGCACGCGATTATGGTAGTAGGCTTGTTCCTTACCCTCTCGCAGCTCGTCTATACGCGTTTCCATGACGAACTGCGCCTCAAAATCCATGAAAACGAGCTGCTCGTGCGCGAATTGCACCATCGCACCAAGAATAATTTAGCGCTTGTGGCCAGCATCGTAGCCCTTGAAGGAGGGCAGCTCAAGGATGGAGAAGCCAAAGTGGCCTTCGAGAGCGTAGAGGGACGTGTACTGGCTTTATCGACCTTATA
>JBFZES010000144.1:0-4868 GCA_041306725.1 Spirochaetaceae bacterium
CACCCACGGGGTACGAAGGCGGCGCAGACTCACACAAACACGGGATTCCGTAGAGGAATTCCTATAGGAGGCAACGTATATGGCAACGATGTACTACGAACAGGACTGCGACGCGGGAAAGCTCAAGAGCAAGACCGTCGCCGTCATCGGATTTGGCAGCCAGGGCCACGCCCACGCGCTCAACCTTAAGGACTCGGGCTTCAAGGTGATCGTGGGGCTTTACGAAGGCTCCAAGAGCTGGAAGAAGGCCGAGGAGCAGGGGCTGATCGTCATGAGCGCGGCCAAGGCGGCCGAAGCGGCGGACTTCGTGATGATACTGATCAACGACGAAAAGCAGGCTCGGCTGTACGAGGAGAGCATTAGGCCGGCCCTGAAGCCGGGCAAGACCCTGGCCTTCGCGCACGGCTTCAATATCCACTACAAGCAGATCATGCCGCCCGAAGGCGTAGACGTGGTAATGATAGCGCCCAAGGGCCCCGGCCACACCGTGCGCAGCCAATTCCTGGAAGGCCGCGGCGTCCCCTGCCTCGTGGCGGTGCTGGAGGGCTCAAGCCCCGCGGCCAAGGCTACGGCCCTTGCCTACGCCGCCGGCATAGGCGGGGCGCGGGCGGGCATACTCGAGACCACGTTCAAGGAGGAGACCGAGACCGATCTCTTCGGCGAGCAGGCCGTGCTCTGCGGCGGCGTGTCGGCCCTTATGAAGGCGGGCTTCGAGACCCTCGTCGAGGCCGGCTACCAGCCCGAGAGCGCGTACTTCGAGTGCGTGCACGAGATGAAGCTCATCATAGACCTCGTCGTGCAGCAGGGACTGTCCTTCATGCGCTATTCCATATCGGATACCGCCGAATACGGAGACTACACGACCGGCGCCAGGATCATCACCGACGATACCAAGAAGGAAATGAAGCAGGTGCTCAAGGAAATCCAGAACGGCAGCTTCGCCAGGAACTGGATACTGGAGAACCAGGCTAACCGCCCCTACTTTAACCGCATGCGCGAGCTTGAGGCCGAGCACCCGGTAGAGCGGGTAGGCCGCGAACTGCGCGCGATGATGAGCTGGGCTAAAAAAAAGAACTGAGTACAGGAGCACGATATGCCACGATCGATTATCATTTTTGACACCACCCTGCGCGACGGCGAACAGGCGCCGGGCTGCAGCATGAACCTCGGCGAGAAGATTCAGGTAGCCAGGCAGCTCGCGGCGCTCGGCGTCGACGTGATCGAAGCGGGTTTCGCCATAGCCAGCCCCGGCGACTTCAACGCGGTGCGCGAGGTGGCGCGCAGCGTGAAGGGCCCCATCATAGCGAGCCTTTCAAGGGCGCTCGAAAAGGATATCGACCTGGCTTGGGAGGCCGTGCGCGACGCCGAGCGCCCGCGCATCCATACCTTCATAGCCACCTCGGCCATTCACATGGAGCACAAGCTGCGCATGAAGCCCGAGGAGGTATTGGCGCAGGCCGCCGCCATGGTGCGCTACGCCAAGAAATTCTGCCCCGACGTGGAGTTCTCCGCCGAGGACGCCTCGCGCTCGGACCCTGCTTTCCTCTGCCGCGTATTCCAGGCGGCCATAGAGGCAGGCGCCACCACGATCAACGTGCCGGACACGGTGGGCTATTCGGTGCCCGAGGAATTCTCCGCCCTTATCGGCGCCGTGCGCAGGGGCGTGCCCGACATAGACAAGGCCGTGCTGTCGGTGCACTGCCACAACGACCTGGGCCTGGCCGTGGCCAACAGCCTGGCTGCCATTCAGGCGGGCGCGGGCCAGGTGGAGTGCACCGTAAACGGCTTGGGCGAGCGCGCGGGGAACGCGGCGCTTGAGGAAGTGGTCATGGCCCTGCGCACACGCGCCGAGCGCTATGACGCCGCCTGCGGCATACGCACGCAGCAGATACACGCCACGAGCAGGCTCGTGTCGTCGGTGACGGGCGTGAAGGTACAGCCCAACAAGGCTATCGTGGGCGACAACGCCTTCGCCCATGAGGCGGGCATACACCAGCACGGCATACTGGCTAACCGCCAGACCTACGAGATCATGACGCCCGAGTCCATAGGCCTGCCCCACAACGAAATGGTGCTGGGCAAACACTCGGGCCGCCACGCCTTCGAGGAACGCCTTTCAAGCCTGGGCCTGCGGGTGGAGGCCGAAGCCCTGCCCGGGCTCTTCGACGCCTTCAAGGAGCTGGCCGACCGCAAGAAGGCCGTGAGCGACCGCGACATAGAGGCGCTGGCTATTGGGCTGACGGTCGCCGCGCCCAAGACCTTCGAGCTGGACCGCTTCGTCATTAACTCGGGCACCCACCTCACCTCCACGAGCACCGTGAGCCTTACCAAGAAGGACGGCGCTAAGTTCGAGCGCGTGGCCATAGGGGACGGCCCCATAGACGCTTCCTTCAAGGCCATCGACAAGATCATAGGCAAGACCCTCACGCTTAGGGACTTTTCGCTCGGCGCGGTCACGGGGGGCAAGGACGCGCAGGGCGAAGCCATGGTGCGCATAGTCCACGGAGAAAAACAGTATAACGGCAGGGGCCTGTCCACCGACATAGTCGAGGCGAGCATTCAGGCCTACCTCGCGGCCATCAATTCCATGGAGAACGAAACGGGAGGGCATGATGGAACGCGTAGCGCTCCTTGATTCCACCCTGCGCGACGGCGCGCAGGGCGAGGGCATAAGCTTCTCGGTAAGCGATAAGATCAACATAACGCTCGCCCTGGACGAGCTGGGCATGGACTTCATAGAGGCGGGCAATCCGGGTTCCAACCCCAAGGATATGGAGTACTTCGCCGCCATAAAGGGCGAGCGGCTTAGGCACGCCAAACTCGCGGCCTTCGGCCCCACGCGGCGCAAGGGCCTATCCGCTGAAAGCGACCCGGGCCTGGCCAGCCTCTTGGCCGCGGATACCGAGACCGTGGTGGTCTTCGGCAAGAGCTGGGACCTCCACGTAAGCCGCATACTCGGCGCGAGCCTCGAAGAAAACCTGGCCATGATACGGGACAGCGTGGCCCTGCTCGTCAAGGAAGGCAGGCGGGTAATATACGATGCCGAGCATTTCTTCGACGGCTTTAGCGCCAATCCCGATTACGCCCTGGCGAGCCTGGCGGCCGCCGCCGAGGCCGGCGCGGACTGCGTCGTGCTCTGCGATACCAACGGGGGCAGCCTGCCCTCCAGGATAGCGGACTACAGCGCCATCGTGAGCGAGCTTATCGACCTTCCCTTCGGCATACACGCGCACAACGATTCGGGCCTGGCGGTGGCCAACTCGCTGGCGGCCGTCGACGCGGGCGCCCTGCACGTGCAGGGCACCCTGGCCGGCTTCGGCGAGCGCTGCGGCAACGCCAACCTATCCACCGTGCTAGGCGCCCTGGCCATCAAGATGGGCAGGCCCTGCCTGCAGGAAGGCTCGCTGCGGCGCCTATCGAGCATCACCCGCAGGATAGCGGACATAGCCAACGTAGCCTTCGACGAGGGGATGCCCTATGTGGGCATGCGGGCCTTCGCGCATAAGGCGGGCATGCACGTAGACGCGGTAAGCAAGGCTCCCGTGTCTTTTGAGCACGTGCCGCCCGAGCAGGTGGGCAATGAGCGCCGCTTCCTCGCCTCGGAGGTGGGCGGGCGCGCCATCATCATGGACCGCATAAAGCGCATAGAGCCCGAGGCCGACAAGGATTCCCCCCTGGTAGCCGAGGTGCTGAAGCGGCTCAAGGAGCAGGAGGCGGGCGGCTACCAGTTCGAGGGAGCCGAAGCCAGCCTCGACCTGCTCATGCGCAAGGCCGCGGGCAGCTACCGGCCGTTTTTCGAGCTGGGCAGCTACCGCACCATAGGCGAGCATCCCGTCGCGGGCCGCGGTGCCTCGGCGCAAGCCCTGGTAAAGCTGACGGTAGACGGCGTATCCGAAATATCGGCCGCCGACGGCAACGGCCCGGTGCACGCGCTCGACCGAGCCTTGCGCCGCGCCTTGGAACGCTTCTATCCCAGCCTGGCCGCCATGCGCCTTAAGGATTACAAGGTGCGCGTGCTCGACTCAGGCGCGGCCGCGGGGGCCAAGGTGCGCGTGCTCATCGAGAGCGGCGACCTGGACGAAGCATGGACCACCGTGGGCGTGTCCACCGACATCATCGAAGCGTCCTGGATAGCGCTCATCGATTCCATCGAATTCAAGCTCATCCGGGACGCCGAAAAAGCGAAAAGCAAAGAAGCGGAGAACGCCATATGCGCATGACCATGACCCAGAAGATACTCGCGGCGCACGCCGGCCTAACGCGCGTGGACGAGGGGCAGTTAATCGAGGCCAAGCTGGACCTGGTGCTCGGCAACGACATAACCGCGCCGGTGGCCATACGCGAGTTCGAGAAGATAGGCGCAACGAAGGTGTTCGACCCGTCGAAAATAGCCCTAGTGCCCGACCACTTCGCGCCGAACAAGGATATCAAGGCCGCCGAGCAGTGCAAGATTATGCGGAGCTTTGCCCAGGCCATGGGCATAGAGCATTATTTTGAGATAGGCCGCATGGGCATAGAGCACGCGCTCATACCCGAGAGCGGCCTCGTGCTGCCCGGCGAGCTGGTCATAGGCGCCGACAGCCATACCTGCACGTACGGGGCCGTGGGCGCCTTCTCCACGGGCATAGGCTCCACGGACATGGCGGCTGGCATGGCCTTAGGCACGGCTTGGTTCAAGGTGCCCGGCGCCATACAGGTGACGCTTCGCGGCGCGCCGCAAGGCTGGGTATCGGGCAAGGATCTCATACTGCACCTCATAGGGCTCATAGGCGTAGACGGCGCCCTCTATAAATCGCTGGAATTCGCGGGTCCCGGCGTAGCGGCGCTGTCCATGGACGAGCGCTTCACCGTGGCCAACATGGCCATAG
>JBFZES010000145.1:0-11880 GCA_041306725.1 Spirochaetaceae bacterium
CTGGGCGGCGGCGAGCAGCCCGGCCATGTGGCCGTCGTGGCCGCAGGCATGCATGGCGCCGGCTATGCCGCTCGCGTAAGCAAGGCCGGTCTCCTCGGCTATGGGCAGGGCGTCCATATCCGCGCGCAGGGCTATGAGCGGCCCCGTCTGCCCTATATCGGCCACGAGTCCCGGCCCGCAGTCCCGCGGCGACAGGCCCGCCGCCGTTAAAGCCTTGCGCAGGTAGGCGAGGGTGAGCGGCAGCTCCAGGCCGATTTCCGGTATGCGGTGAAGTTCCCTCCGGTGCTCAGCGGCGCTTATCGCGGCGTTCACGGGGCTTTTCTCTTAGGCCTATCCTGGTAGGCGTCGAGCTTTTCGAGCACGAGGGCATAGAGGCTTGGCTCAAGGCCTTGGGCGGCCTCGACGAAGAGCTGGCGCACGCTAAAATCGTCAAAGCTGCCGTCGGGCACGAGTATGGGCGTCATCTTAAGCTCGCCCGTACGTTCGCCCTCGTCTATTTTGTTGTGCCTAAAGCCTTCAGCCTCCGTCCAGGTGAGGGAGCGCTGGTAGCCGCGCTTGTCGTAGACGAGCTGGAAGCCGGTAAGCGGACCGCCTTCGCGCTCATACCAGGCGTAGAGGTCGAAATAGCCGTCATAGAATAGGCGCCGGTAGCCTTCGTCATGCTGGCGAAGATTGGGGAATTCCTTAAGCATAGCTTACTCCGTTCTTCCTTGGGCGCGCTTCTTGCCATCCGCGCCGCGGTAAGGGTTTTTGGCGTTCTTGAGGTAGGCTTTATAGGCGGAACAGGCGGCGTAATAGCCTTCAGGCCCGCGAAAGGTGGAAAGCTCGTCGCAGCGGTACAGCTCGAGCAGGGTCGGGAAGAGCGGATGGCGCAGTATGCGTTCCACGCTGGACGGGGGTATGCGAGGCAGGGCGGAGGGCATCATATGGTAGCGGACGAGGAAAGCCACGTCATCGATTATAGCGCGAGGATAGCCTAAACGGCGAAGAAAATTTCGCGCGGTACGCTCGCCGAGCTCGGAATGGCCGTCGAAGCGCCTGCCTTCGTTCTCTATCGCGTCGGGTTTGCCCGTATCGTGCAGCAGGAGGGCAAGGCTTAGTATATGGTCTACGCCCTTGCGATGGCTGAAGGTTTCCATGGTGTGCCGCCAGGCGTCACCCTCGGGGTGGTACTCCTTGGCGTGCGTTACCGAGCAGAGCTCGTGGATCTCCGGCCAGAATCGTTGCATGAAGCCGGCTTTAAGGAGCAGCTCAAAGCCTTTATCCGGCCTTTTCGCGCTTACGATCATATCGAGGAGATCCCGCTGGTATAGGGCGTCAGGCTCCTCAAGAACGCTTGCCCCGTTCAGGAGCGGCTCGTAGTCGTAGCGCGCCGCCAATATGGCCGCCTCGAAGAGCGCAAGCTCGGCGGAGCCCCCTTCGGGCTCGGGCCGCGCTACGCCGAGGCTCTCGTACACGCCGCCCCTGCCGTTGAAGCGGCGCGCGTCCTGCGCCTTGGTAAGCCTCAATTGGCGAAAGGCCGGCTTAAGGTCCCCGTCGAGGCAGCGGAAGCGCAGCCGATCGCCATCGTCGGCGTCATCGCTGGCATCCGCGTAGGGCAGGCCGGGAAAGCTCAGCCGCTCCCGCCCCGTGGCCAGCGATACGAGGTCTCCCTCGTGGGCCAGGAAGCGCACGGGCGCCCTGGCCTGGCTGAAATAGCCGTCAAGCGCGCTGAATGAACAGTCTACGGAGGGGCTGTGCGGCTTCAAGCTATCCATGGCGAGCCTTTCGCGGGTCGTGGAAACGGTAACGGGAGGCGCGGGAGCGCTAGGTCAATCGCCGGCTGGGCGCAGGTAGAGCTCGTCCACGGCCGGCAGCGTATCGCGAAGGTCCTTAAGGAACTCGGGGCCTTCGCCCATATCCTCGTAGCTGCCGCAGTAGTCTATGCTGCGCCTCGCCACGGTGAAATACTTGTAGATCTTCTCTTCGCCGGACTTCTTCCGCCATTTTCCCGCGTCGCAGCGCACGCGCAGATAATAGCGGCCCTGGCCGGCCGGAGCGGGGACGAGTTTGCAATGTATGCAGTTGGCGCAAAAGATCTTGCCGCTGAGCGCCGAGGCGTCGATCGCTTCCTGTGCTTCTATCATCGCTTCCATAGTCATTGCCGCCTTTGCCGTTTCCATAGTATATAATCCTTTCCGCGCGGTCAAGGCGATAATCGGAAGGGGACCAGCTATGATTGCAACCGTCGTTAATGCCGTCGCTATAATAATCGGCACGTTCGTGGGGCTCCTGTTCCGGAAAGGCTTTTCGGATAGGGCAAAAGAGAGCGTATATAACGCCACGGGCGTCATATCCTTAGTCATTGGCTTTTCGATGGCGCTCTCGGGCACGCACATACTCGCCATGGCACTGAGCATCATCATAGGCGGCCTCATTGGCACCGCGCTGGACGTGGAAGGCGCTATATACCGGCTTGGCGAGTTCCTGCGGAGCCGCTTCGCGAAGAGCGCTCCGGAAGAGCCTGCCAAGGCCGAAGGGGCGGCTCCCGCCGCGGGCGGCTTCGCCTACGGCTTCCTGAACGCGTCGGTGCTCTTCTGCGTCGGCGCCATGGCCCTCGTAGGCTCCTTCAGGGCCGGCACCGAGGGCGATTATTCCCTCCTCCTGACCAAGAGCGTCATGGACGGCTTTATCGCCATAATCTTCGCCGGCGCTATGGGCATAGGCGTGGGTTTCTCCGCCCTGTCCGTGCTGGTATACCAAGGCGCGCTCACCCTGCTTTCGGTATGGATACGGCCGTACGTAAGCCAAACGATGATCACCGAGCTCTCCGCGGTAGGCGGCGCGCTCGTGGTCATGATAGGCATTAATCTCTTGGGTTTAAAGAAGATACGCACCGGGGACTTCCTGCCCGCCCTGCTCGTCATGGTGGTATTGGCTCTGCTTTTCAAGTATATTCCTATCCTATAGATGAGAACAGCCGACGGTCGCAACCTTAGCCGGGGGAGTAGGTCTATAGCGTGATGACCAAGATCGAGTACCATAATGCGCGGCAGGCGCAGACGGCGCATTACGACGAAAGCGGGGCCTGGTACAAGCTGGACAACGCGGCCATCATCATGCCCGCGGTTACGAACAGGCGCACCACCTCCCTCTTCAGGATAGCCTTTGAGCTGGATCACCCCGTGCGCGCGCGGGAACTATCCCTTGCCCTCGAAAAGCTCAGCCTGCGCTTTCCCTACCTGGCGGTCGAACTGCATAAAGGCTTCTTCTGGAATTATTTCCAGCCCTTGAAACATCCCCTGCGCATGAGCCTGGACTCGGGCTACCCTTGCATGGATTTCGACCTCCGTAAAAAGGGTAGCCAGCTCGTGCGCGTGCGCGTCATACGGAACAGCATAGCCTGCGAATTCAGCCACGTACTGACCGACGGCAGCGGCGGGCTCATCTTCGTCAAGGCGCTCTTGGTCGAGTATTTTCGCCTGCTTGGCCTTAATCCCACGCTTAAGGGGCTCGATTTCGATCCCGATTCCGAGCCCGACCCCGAAGAGTACGAGGATGCCTACCAGCGCTTTTATAAGCCCGGCACCCCTATACCCAAGCCGCTGCCCAAGGTATTCCATATGCGCTCTCCGCTTCTGCCGCCCAACCAGTACCGGGTGACCGTGGGCGAGTTGGCCCTGGACGAGCTGCTGGCCCAGGCGCGCTCGCATAAGGCGAGCATAACCGAGTTCCTCTCCGGGGTGTACCTCGAGTCGCTCCTGCGCATCAGGGCGGCCCAGCCCGCGGCCGCGCTCAGGCGTTCCAAGCCCTTCATATCGCTGGAAATGCCGGTCAATATGCGCAAGTTCTTTCCCACCAAGACCCTGCGTAACTTCAGCCTCTTCATCTTGCCCACCATCGATACGCGGCTTGGGCCGTGGAGCCTCGATGAGCTTATCAGCTATGTACGCCGCTATATGGCCTTGGAACACGATCCGCGCTATATATCCCAACAGATAAGCCGCAACGCGGGCGGCGGCAGGAAGCTCGCGGTGCGCCTCATTCCCCTGTTCGTGAAGAATTTCTTCGCGCGCCTGCTCTTCGTCATCCTTGGCGAGGCCCTTATATCCGGCTTGCTATCGAATTTAGGCGCGGTAAGCCTGCCGCAGGAAATACAGGCCCATGTTAAAAGCCTTTCGTTGGTTGGCGCGCCGAGCCGCACGCTTAAGACCCACGCATCATTCCTGAGCTGGAACGATACGCTCTACGTGGCGTTCGGAAGCCTCGCCACGTCGCGGGAGCTTGAACGCCTGTTCTTCTCGCGGCTCGCCTCGTTAGGCATGGGCGTGCGCGTACATTCGAATATGGAGGCCTGATTATGTCATTATGCGCTCGCTGTGGCGTCGATATAGGCGACGCGGCCAATTGTCCCCTCTGCGGGCTGGCATCCGGCCATGATGCTGCCGCCGGCGCTCAGGCCAACGCGAGAAATCTCGTGGAGCTGACCGCGGCCGTGCAGCCCCCTTCCCGAGCCCGCCACCTCTTCGTGGCGGAACTGCTCACCGTGTCGCTCGCCATAGCGGCGCTTACCGTATTCCTCGTAGACCTCTTGACCGGAGGGGGCGTCACCTGGTCGCTCTATCCCTTGGCCGCGCTCGGTTTCATATGGGTAGCCCTCTGCCCCCTAATTATGGCCACTAAGCGGAAAATCCTTGGCCTGGCCTTTACGGCGCTCGCTCCCTTTGCCTTCCTCCTGGCGCTTGACGCCATAAACGGCGACTTAAACTGGTCGCTGCGGCTGGGCCTGCCCATAGCCGCGGCCGTTGAGCTCGCCGCCTCCCTGGCTAGCCTGGCCAGCGCGCGCAGCAGGCGCAAGGGGCTCAACCTGCTCTCCTATGCCCTCTTGGCGGTCGCCTTCGTGTGCCTGGCCATAGAAGGCGTCATCAGCCTCTGGCTTCACGGATCGCTTCGCTTCGCCTGGTCTTTCATAGCCTCTTCCGCCTTAGTGCCCATAGCGTTTTTCCTTCTGTATGCCCACCATAGGGTGGCTACGGACGCTACGCTTCGCCGGCTCTTCCACGTGTAGGCCGCCGCGGAGCGCTTACCCTTGCCCGTTGGGGCTCTAGCGTATACAATGGCGACGCCACGCGAGTTGGCTATGGAGGGAAGCATGTCTGAAGCGGTCATCCTCATCGTAGAGGACGAGGCCCTAGCCGGTATGGAACTCAGGGAGACCTTGGAGAAGTTCGGCTATCGGGTACCGGAAGTACTCAAGCGCGGAGAGGACGTACCCGAGTCTATAGTCGTTCATAAACCCGACCTCATCCTTATGGATATTAGGCTCAAGGGTTTCCAGGATGGCATAGAGACCGCCTACATGGTGGGCGGCGAATTCGATGTGCCCTTCATTTTCCTTTCGGCCTATTCCGACGACGAGACCCTCAGCCGGGCGCTGGAAACCAGGGCCTATGGCTACCTCGTTAAGCCCTTCGACGAGAAGACCCTCCGCACGACCCTGGAACTTGCCCTGAGGCGCTCGCGCGAATACCGGGAGCGCGAGGACGAGGATTGGTATAAAAGGGCCCTGTCCCGCTTCCCCCGTCCCGTGCTGCTCACCGACGCCTACGGCCGCATAAACTTCGCCAATGAGGCCGCTAAGAATACCCTGCCCGGCGGTCCTGACGGGCGCGTAGGCACGGCCATACATATGTTTTTTAACGAGACTTCCGCCGTTACCGATTTGCTTGCGGAGGCCGGAGCCCTGAGGCTGGGCAGCGTTGCGGCGAAAAAGTCTTTCACCTTCAAAGGCGGGGAGAAGCAGGCGCAGCTCGAAGTGAATCCCTTTAAGGATGACGAGGGCAGGGCCGTGGGTTTCGTCGTGCTCGTATGTACCGAGCCCTAGGGGCTTCGCGCCTAAAAAAAAAGACCCGGCGGCGAAATTCACCCGCCGGGTCTTTTTTTGATCAGAAGGTCATTCCTCGGGCAGCATCACATACACGAACGAGCGTTCCGGCTTCAGGGTCTCGGCCGCAAGCAGCTTGAAGAGCGCGGGGTCGGCCAGGGCGGGCCTTTGCCGCGCCCGTTCCGCTATATCGTAGTCGAGTCCGTACGCTATCGCGTTGGCTATGCTCCGTACCCAGAAGCTGTTGGTTCGGGTGCTGCCCGTATAGTCGCGCTGGGCGGCCGCGCGTACCTGCTGGGCGTACATGGCCGGCATATCCCCGGCCGCGAGCTTGGCGGCCTCGTCGCGCACTTCGGCTATAAGCTCGTCTACGCGCTCGGGATCGCAGTCGAAGGATACGATGAACAGGTATTGCTCAAGAGGGAAGCGCGAATAGACTGCCTTGGTCGAGGTAACGTAGGTGCCGCCGAGCTCTTCTCGTATGGCGTCAAGGAGGCGGTTATTGAACGCCTGGGCCATGAGGTCCAGCGCGCTTTCCCGTTCCCAGCTCCACGGAGCCTCGCCGGCCCATACCATGCGCACGCTGGCGCGCTGCTCTTTAGCCAGGGTATAATTCAGCCTGACGTTTCCCTCGTCCCGCGAACGGAGCGGCTCGGCGTTTTGATCTGCATTCGCCGCCCCTTCCGGTATGGCGCCTATATAGCGGGCAACCAGCTTCTTGGCTTCTTCAAGGTCGAAGTCGCCCACGAGCACGTAGGTAAAATCGGAAGCCGCCCCGAGGGCCTTTTCGCTGACGGCGCGTACCTGCTCATAGCTCAAGGCCCGTATACGCTCCGGATCGAGGGCGCGGTAACGGGGGTTGTCGCTGAAGAGATGGGCGTTCCAGGCGCTGTCGAAGCGATAGCCCGGATCCTGGAGTATGGGGCCTACCTGCGCCGCCAGGCGGTCGCGCATGAGCGCGAAGGCGCTGGCGTCGCGGCCTTGCTCGGCCGCGTTCAGGTACACGAGGCGCAGGAGGGTGCGCAGCTCGCCGGTGGCCGCCTTGCCGGAAAAGCTTTCGCTGTTCTCGCTTATGCTCCAATCAAGGGACAGGTTTGCCAAGGCGGTCTCTTCCTGAAGCCGGGTAGCGTCCATGCCGCCAAGCCCGACGGCCCCGAGCAGCGTGGGGCCGAAGACGGCCGCGTAGTAGTCCTCGGCCGGCAGGGCCGAATAGCCGCCCATGGACCAAGCTATGAAGTTTATAGAATCCTTGTCGAAGGCGGTGGGCTTGAGGAGCACCGTGGCGCCGTTGCTGAGCGTAAGCGCGGTAATGCCGCCCGACTCTTCCCGTTCCTCCACTACGCTTCCGCCCTGAGGCTCGTCGTCGAAGAGCCCGCCGCTAAAGGCCGTGGAGAGTTCGAGCGGCTTAAGCTCGCTTGCCCGCGCAAGCTCAAGGGCGGCTTCGAAATCCTTGGCCCCGAGTGCCGCGTTATGAGGCGCGGCCTTGGCGCGCAGGGCGACGGAACCCTCGTCCTCGGCCAGAATGCTCCGGGCGGCTTGATTCAGATCGTCCATGCTCAGCCTGTCCAGGGTATCCTTGATGTATACCCGTTCGTTGATAACGCCGGGCACCGGTTCGTCATACATATAGTTGCGCACGTATTCCTCGGCGAAATTCCAGCTCTTCAAGTCCTGGTCCTCCACGTCGAGGGTGCCGAGCCAGCGCCGCCAATTGTCTATGGTGCGGCGGAATTCGCTCTCGGTGAAGCCGTGCCTGCGTATGCGTTCCACTTCCACGGCCAAATCGGCGAAGGCATCGAGTTCGGTTCCGGGCTCCGCGAGCAGGCTGAACATATAAAGCCTGGTAAGGCCGTAGAAATAGTCGTCGTCAAAGTAGGCCTCGGCCCAGGCTTTGCCGCCCGCGCGGGTAAGGTCAGAGAGCCTCAGCTTGACCGATTCCACGGCTATGCGCTTTTTAAGCCATTCGACGTAGTCGCCTATGGTGCGCTCGTCCTTGAGCGGCACGAGCTTTTGGTAAAACAGCACGGAGCGGTCGAAATCCGGATGGTAGGTGGCCACGAAGCTCAGGTCGAAGCTGGGCTTAACCGGGTAGAAGGGCCGCTTTCGTACCTGGCCATCAGGATTGGGAAAGGAGAATTCCCGTTCCACGGCGGCGGCGGCCTCCTTGCGGTCTATGTCGCCCACGATCATGACCGCTATGCGGTCGGCGCGGTAATTCTTATCGTAGAAGGCCTTGAGCCCTTCCGCCGTAGCGTTCTTGATCGACGCTTCCGTGCCTATAGGCTCCCTGTTCGCCTGCTTGGAGCCCGCGAGCAGCACCGGCAATTCAGCTTTGCGCGCCGCTTCCGAAGGCCCCAGCCCCAGGCGGCGCTCCTCGAGTATGACGCCCTTTTCCTTTTCCACCTCGATGGGATCGAAGCTTATGGCCGTAGCCCATTCCCTGAGCACCTTGAGGCCGGTATCGAAGAATTCCGGATCGTCGGTGGGCATTTCGAGGGTGTAGACGGTATTCTCTATGGACGTGTACGCGTTGATCTCCGCGCCGAATTCCATGCCTATAGAACGGAGATAGCGGACGAGCTCGTTTTCGGGAAAGCTAGCCGTGCCGTTGAAGGCCATATGCTCGACGAAGTGGGCATAGCCCAGTTCATTATCTTCCTCAACCGATGATCCGCCCGCCACTACCAGGAACATGGTAACGCGGCCGCCCGGATTGCCGTTTGCGCGCACATAATACGTTAAGCCATTGGGCAGGACCGTTTTGGTCAACTCCGGAGCGAGGGGGAGGGGGTCGCTGGCCTTGAAAAGCGACGAGCCGGGCAAGGCCATGCCGCGAGGGGGGCTCGCCGGCGCGCCAACGCAGCCGCTAAGCATGAGCAAGGCCGCCGTAAGCGCAAGCCCTAGAGCGATGGGTCTCTTCATGGATGCTCCTCAAGGTATGGTGTCGGGGCCGGCTTAGCGCCCTTTTTTTAATATATCTCAAACCCCAAGGCTCGGACAACGTTACGGACTAAGCCGCGGCGCGGCGCCGGCGGACCGGCAAGGGGCTATTTAGCGAACGAGGCAGGCGGGGCCGGATCCTATCAGATCTTCCCTGCCAGAGAGCTTGAGCGCTTCCTTCACGAGTTGGCGGTTTTCCGGCTTATTGAACTGAAGCAGGGCCCTCTGCATGGAGCGTTCGCGCGCGCCTTTTGCCGCGTATACGGCGGCGCCGCTCAGCGGGTCCAGGCCGCTGTGGTACATCGCCGTGGCGAGGGTGCCTGGCGTGGGGTAGAAGTCCTGCACCTGATCGGGCACGAAGCCCGCGTCGCGCAGGTACTCGGCCAGCTCTATGGCGTCGGCGAGCGTAGAGCCCGGGTGCGAGGCGATAAAATAGGGCACGAGGTATTGCTTGAGGCCAAGCCCGTCGTTTACAGCGCGCCAGCGCTTGGCGAAGGCCTCGTATACGCGATGGGGAGGCTTGCCCATGAGCGCGAGCACGCGAGCGGACACGTGCTCGGGGGCCACCTTCAGCTGTCCCGACACGTGGTGCTCGGCCAGTTCCTTTAGGAAGGTACCGTCGGGGTCGGCCATGACGTAGTCGAAGCGTATGCCCGAGCGCACGAACACCTTCTTGATACCGGGCAGCGCCCGCAGCGCCCGCAGTACGCCCAGGTAATCCCGGTGGTCCGCCTCCAGCGAGGGGCAGGGCTCCGGCGTCAGGCAGCGCCTGTCCACGCACGCCGAGCCGCCGGCCTGCTTCCTGCACGCGGGGCCGCGAAAATTGGCCGTAGGCCCGCCTAAGTCATGGATATAGCCCTTGAAGTCCTTCTTGGCGCTCAAGAGCCGGGCTTCCGTAAGGATAGACGCCTTAGACCGGCTCGTGACGATGCGGCCCTGATGAAACGCCAGGGCGCAGAACGCGCAGGCGCCGTAGCAGCCTCGGCTGGATGCGATGGAGAACTTTACCTCGGCCAGGGCGGGCACGCCGCCCGCCTGGTCATACGCCGGATGCCAGGCTCGCATGAAGGGCAGGCCGTAGGCGGCGTCCAGGTCCTCCCTGCTCGCGGGAGGCGCGGGCGCTTCCTGCACGGCGTACTGGCCGGCGGCTTCCTCGATCAATACCTTCGCGCTGCCGGGGTCGGTGTTGCGGTATTGGAGGGCGAAGGACGCGGCGAACGCGGTTTTATCCTTGGCCGCGCTGTCGTGGGGCGGCAGGAAGAGCGCCCCGTCCGGCAGCTCTTCGCGCTTAGCCGTCCGCCACACCGTGCCCCGTATCCCGCGCAGCGAGAGCGCTGGGGCGGAGGCCCCTGCAGCCCTTGCAGCTTGCCCGGCATCGCGTCGGGCGGCTTCCCCGTCGGCGGCCGCCTTGAGCCTGGCCGCCAGCTCGAGCATGGCGCGCTCGGCCATGCCATACACCACGATAACGGCCTTAGCGTCGAGGATTATGGGCTTGCGCACCGTGTCGGAGAGGTAATCGTAGTGGGACAGGCGACGCAGCGACGCCTCGAGGCCGCCGGCTATGATAGTCACGCCCTTGTAGGCTTCCCTGCATTTAGCGCAATAGGCTATGACCGCGCGGTCGGGCCGCGCGCTTTCCTTTTTGCCGTTGACCGCAAAGGATCGCAGGGAGCCGTCCGGTCCGCGGCATAGGCTCGGCTCCCCTCCCGGCGCGTACTCGTCCTCCGAGCGCGGCTTCTTGTTAGCCGTGTATTTGCATACCATCGAGTCTATGGCGCCGCCGCTTACGAGGAAGGCTAGGCGCGGCCTGCCTAAGGCCCGGAAGCAAGCCAGGTCCGAGGGGTCGGGCCGCGCGATGACGCCTACGGCGTAGCCCGCGCCTTCCAAAAGCCGGCCTATAAGGGCCGCGCCAAAGGAAGGATGGTCTACGTAGGCGTCCGCGCATACGATAACGAAGTCGAGCTCGGCTATGCCGCGAGCCTTGAGCTCGCCTTCGGTGGTGGGCAGGAAGGGCATGCGCCTAGTATAGAGGACGAAGGCGATCGTTCACAGTACGCGGCGGCCTAAGCGCGCTTAGGCCTCAAGCGCCGCTATGCGCTTAGCGGCGTAGCGCGGATAGGGCAGCAGGAGCAGCGCGAAGGCCGCGAGGGGCAGCACGCCGAACCAGAAGGCGAAGGTCCAGGTTGATAAGCCCAGAGCGAAGGCCGCGTAGCCGCCCGCGCCGGCTATGCCCATGGCGGCGAGTATGGCTATGACCGAATTGGGGTTTTGCTTAAGCGCGGCCATGGGGCTGTCCCACTTGATGCGCGGGTTGGCCGTATCGAGCCACAGGCCGCCCAAATTAAGCAGGAATGAAAGGCCTAGGGCCACGGTAAGCGAAGCGGCCAGGTCCGACGCGCGCAGGCCCAGGGCGTAGCCGCTGAGCCCTACGCCCATAAGCGAGCCGAAGAGGGCAAAGATCAGCCCGTGCGCCAGCTTGGCCAGCATGAAGCGCCCGGCGGATAGCGGAAGGCTCTTCAGGAAAGGCAGGGCCTTGGCGTCGCGGGAGAGCGCCGTGCAGCTTATGCTCGTGCCCGAGCCTAAAAAGGCTCCCCCGAGGCCGGCGATAATGGCGCCGCCGCCGTTTCGCAGAAGGGCGAGCACGCCCGCCAGGTCGGGATCGTTTAAAAACGCGTCTTTCTGCGCGACCATCATGATGCCGATGATAAGGGGGCCGAGCACGATAAGGAAGGGTCCGTTCAGCATATACATGGGCTCGCGGTTCATCAGGTTAATCTCGCGCCGTACCAGGCTAAGGAATACCGGGCCGCTCTTGAGCCTGGCGCGTATGAAGGCGTCCGCGCCAGCCGCTCCCAGTTTCTTGATTTGCGACTCATTGAAGCCCAAGAGGCTCTTCGCGTAGGCGCCGGAGAGGAAGGCTATCACCAGCGCGGGGCCGGCCAAGCAGAGGATCAGCATGAGCGCCATGGATCCCAGCGCCCGCAGGCTGGCCGGATCGCTTAAGGCCCGCCAGGTCAGGAGCGCGGGCGGATAGGCGCCGCCGAGCTTGGCGAGCAGGGAATCCAGATCGGAAGAGC
>JBFZES010000146.1:0-3558 GCA_041306725.1 Spirochaetaceae bacterium
CTATGCGGCTCTTATCCTCGAGGTTTTTCATCATGGCTATAAGGCCCTGCACGGTGCCTAACATGCCCATGCCCGGGGCCAGCTTGGCCCACTGGTCGAGCATTTTAAGCCAGCGTCCATGCCGGTCATTCATCTGGTTAAGCTCGGTCTCCAGGATAGTGCGCACGACCTCGGGATCCACCGAGTCCACGACCATGCGAAGGCCTCGCTTCATGAAGGGGCTCTCCACGGATTCTATGTCTTCTTCAAGCGACAGGATGCCCTCGCGCCTGGCCTTCTCCGAAAAGGAGAGCAGCGCTTCGGCTATCTTGAGCTCGCCGAAATCGGGAACCTTGAAGGCCTTGCCTATGATGCCCCATATGGACATCATTTCCTTGATGCTGTAGTTCATCATCAGGCCGAAGAACGAGCCGCCTATGGTCATGAGCGCTGACGCGGGATCGAGGTAGGTGGTGATCACGCCGCCGGAGGCATACATGGAAAGGATGATACAAGCCAAACCGGCGACGAGGCCGATTACCGACGCTAAATCCATCCGCTACTCCTCATTCTTGAAGGCGCCTATGAGGCGCCTGTAGGCGACGATGCGCTCCTGCAGGACCTTGATGCTCTCCGCCACGATTATGCGCTTGCCGGATAGCATGGTAAGCGTCGTATCCGGCGTGCGCTCAATATACTCTATCTGGTGGGGGTTTAGCCAGAAGGTTTCGCCATGCAGCTTGGTTACTTCTATCATCGCGCTCTCCTTCGTCATGCCCGGCCAGCAACTGTCAATGCGAGAAAGCCACGGAGGCCGTTATGCCCTCCGTGGCCCTGGCGCGCCTATGCTTAGCGCTTCAGGGTTAAGAGTTCCTGGAGCATCTGATCGCTGGTCTGTATAGTCTTCGAGTTGGCCTGGAAGCCGCGCTGGGTGACTATCATATCGGTGAACTGCTCGGCGAGGTCCACGTTGGACATTTCCAGGGTGCCCGCTATGATCTTGCCCTTGCCCGCTATGCCCGAAGGCCCTATGTTGGCCATGCCGGAGTTATTCGACTGCATAAAGTTGGTCTCGCCGGCCTTTTCCAAGCCGTTGGGGTTGGTAAAGCTGGCCAAGGCCACCTGGCCTATGGTGCGGGTGCTGCCGTTCGAGTACACGGCGGTGATTACGCCCGACTGGTCTATCTTGAAGTTATCCAGGTAGCCCATGCCGTAGCCGTCCTGCTGGAACACCTTGGTGCTGGAGCTCTCGGCGAACTGGGTAACCGTATTGCGCACCGACCCGGCAGTGCCCAGGTTCAGCGAGAAATTCTGGCGCAGAAGCTCGCCGGCCGCGCCGGGGGTGCTGTCGGCGACATCGAAGCCCACGTTTATGGATATGACGCCCTCCTCCGCGGAGGCGTTGCCCTGTCCGTCCAAGGCGCGGCGCAAGGTGCCTAGGTTGTCGAACTCCACGACGAACACGTTGCCTTCCTGAGCCTCAGGGGTCAGGCCGAGCGCGGCGTTGGTGCCTACCGCGGCCTCGGGATCGATGGTAACCGTAGCCTGCCACTGATTGCTCTGGCCGGGCACCTTGGCGAAATCCACGCGCAGTATATGCTCGGTGCCGAAGGAATCGAACACCTTCTCCTCTACCCGCCAGGTATTCTGGCGCACGGTTTCTTCAGCCGCGCCTTCGGGTATCTCGGTCAGGCGTTTATCGAGGTTACAGGCCAGGTACACCTGCTCGGTAGCCTTGGCCGGATCCTTGGAGCCCACGGGCACGATGAGGTCATCGAGGGCGCCCGAGGTGTTGAGGACCTCGACGCCGTTGATGAGCTGGGCGTTCCAGCCCTGCACCTTAAGGCCGTTGCCCGGATTCACGAGCCGGCCCTCCGCATCGAGGCCGAAGGCGCCGGCGCGGGTGAACATGGTCACATCGCCCTTATTGAGTATGAAAAAGCCGTTGCCCTGTATGGCCAGGTCGGTCATGACGCCGGTGGTCTGCAGCGAGCCCTGCGTGTGTATGGTGTCCACGCTGGCTATGCTCATGCCAAGGCCGATTTCCTTGGGGTTGATGCCGCCCACCTCTTCGTTGGGCTTGGCCGCGCCGGACATCTGTTGGTACAGAAGGTCCTGGAAGTTCACGCGCCCCTTCTTGAAGCCGGTGGTGTTCACGTTCGCTATGTTGTTACCCAGTACGTCCATGCGCACCTGATGGTTCTGAAGGCCGGCGACGCCGGAGTACAATGAGCGCATCATATCGGCGCCTCCTTATTCTGCCACGACGGAGACTTGCTCCAGGTCGTAGAATTTTCCGTTAACCATGATGAGGGGATAATCGCCCCGCGTCACCTGTTCAACCCTGCCCGCTATCGTGGCCTGCCCGTCCTCTATTTCCACGTTCTTGCCGAGCATGCTCTGCGCCTCGCTGGAGGCGAGCACGCCCGAGAGCTTGCCGAAGCCGGAAGCCATATTGGTCATCTGTTCCAGGGAGGAGAATTGGGCCATCTGGGATATGAACTCGCGATCCTCCATGGGGTTGGTGGGATCCTGGTGCTGCAGCTGCGTGATAAGGATCTTGAGGAAATCGTCCTTATCGAGCTCGCTCGTGGCTACCTTGCCCTGGTTAAGGGTCTTATTGAAACTGTCTATCTCGAGGCGCGTGCGGGCGAGGTCAGCCGGGCTTAAGTTCATCTGTATATCCATGGAAATCATCCTCCCGTTATACGATCATGTTCAGCGCGCCATCGGCGCCGCTTCCATCGGCCAGCGGCACCGCCGCGTCGAGTTCCCGCAGACGGGCGCTCCACCGGGGGCTGCCCGGCTCGTCGGCGCCGCCGTCTTGCCTTGCCCCGCCCTGCTGGCTCGTGCCGTTCCGCACCTCCACCTCAAGGGACGAAGTCTCGAAGCCGGCGGACGCGAAAGCGTCCTTGAGCGAATCGAGCGACGAGCGGAAGGCCTCCCCGGCCAGGTCCGACTCCACGATGATGCGGCCGCTTATTTGTTTCTCGGCTAATTTCAGCTCAATCTTGACGCCTCCGAGATGCTCCGGCTCTAGCCGCAGCCGAATAAGGCCTAAGTTGCCGTCTTTAAGCACGACTTGGGCGGCGCGCACGAAGTCGGTAGAGCTGGCGCGCAGGCGCTCGGCCAGCAGTTCCGAGAAATTGGCGCCGTTAGCTTTGAACTCGGCGCCCTTGGGCTTGCTCTCGGCTTCGCCGCCCCTCGCGCCAGCGCCGTCCACGCGGCTCAAGGCAGGAGCCTCGACGCGCTCGGCGCTTCCGCTTCGGGCGCTTTTCTGCGTTTCCTGGGCTTCTTTGGCATCGAGCTTTACGCGGAGGTCAATAACCGAGTATTTGGCGTCGGCTCCGCGCTTGGGCTCCTTGCGGGGGAAAGCGTCGGCGGGCTTCTCGCCTTCTATCGCCGCTTCCGCCGGCTTTAGAGCCGTTTTAAGCGTATCTTTGCCCGCCAGGGACGGAAGCGGCGCGGCTAGGGAAAGGCTTGGCTCGCCGAGCCTCCGGGCGTCGCGTTTGTTCTTAAGCTTAGCGAGTTCCGGGTCGGCGCCCTCGAGCCGCTCATCGATAGCGGCGCGCGAAGGCT
>JBFZES010000147.1:0-7428 GCA_041306725.1 Spirochaetaceae bacterium
TCTCCTCGCCATAGGCCCGGACGAGGAAATCACGACTATCGTCGACCTCAAGGGCTTTACCGACGACGTGTTCCTCTTCCTGGGCACGCTGCGCGGCGTGGTCAAGAAGGTGGCCACCAAAGACTTCGCCAACGCCAAGACCAGGGGCATCATAGCCATACACCTTGACGAGAACGACCGCCTGGTATCGGCCTGCAAGACCGGCGGCGCCGACGACGTGGTGCTGATCACCAAGCGCGGCCAGGCTTTGCGCATGCACGAGGCGGCGGTGCGCGTCATGGGCCGCGGCAGCAGGGGCGTGCGCGGCATCAACCTCAAGAGCGACGCCGACGAGCTCTGCGCCATGCTCCGCGTGTCGCCGAACGAGCAAATGCTGCTCATTAGCGAGCAGGGCCACGGCAAACGCACCGACTACGACAACTTCTCCGAGCATGGCCGCGGTACTGGCGGGCAGAAAATCTACGATCCTGAGTACGGCGACCTCGTATGCGCCATATCGATCATAGAGAGCGACGACGTGGTCGTTATGACGAGCCAGGGCAAGACCCTGAAGATCAAGGCTAGCGACGTGCGGCTCTGCGGCAAGTCGGCCAAGGGCGTGCGCATAGTCAACATAGACAGCCCTGATTTCGTCGTGGGCATGGACCGCATAGCCAAAGAAGAAGACGAGGTAATCCTGGATGAAGCGCCTGCCGCCAGCGTAGAGGGCGCTATAGCGACCGTAGAGGCCAACGGTGATTCGATAACGCAGCTAGATACCGCTGAAGAAGCGCTCGGCCCGACCGCTGCGAAACCCGAAGGCAGCGAAGACGGAGACGAACGCTAAAACGAATACATCTTATTAAGTATGAAGGGGGAGGCTAGCGCCTCCCCCTTTTTGTTTCACGTGAAACAATCGCGGCAGGGCCGCGAGGGCCGCAGGTGGCCGGGCGCACTGCAGAGTCGCCTCAGCGTGTTTCACGTGAAACAATGGGCGCTATAGGCAGCAGCGGGAAGTAAGGGCTAGCCCGCCCTCAGACGTCTCCTTGTATATTCGCGGCAGGTCCTTGCCGGTGCGGTTCATCGTTTCTACTATCGTGTCAAAGCTTATGCGATGGCTGCCGTCCGAGAGCAGGGCATAGGTATTGGCGTCCAGCGCCCGCGAGGCGGCGAAGGCGTTGCGCTCTATGCAGGGTATCTGCACATAGCCGCCCACGGGGTCGCAGGTAAGGCCCAGGTGGTGCTCTAATCCCATTTCCGCCGCGTACTCTATCTGAGCTGGCGTGCCGCCGAACAGTTGTGCGGCGGCGGCCGCCGCCATGGCGCAGGCGCTGCCTATCTCTCCCTGACAGCCCACCTGAGCGCCAGATATAGAGGCGTTGGTTTTAACGATAGTGCCTATGAGCCCCGCCGTAGCCAGGGCTTTGAGTATCTTTCCGTCCGTAAAGCCGTAATTCTTGGACATGGTGTAGAGGAGGCCGGGAAGCACGCCGCAGGATCCGCAGGTGGGCGCGGTGACGATAATGCCTCCCGCGGCGTTTTCCTCGGCGACGGCCAAGGCGTAGGCAAAGAGCATGGAACGCCGCTTGAGCGAGCCGCGGAAGCCGTTAGCCCGCACGAAATAGGATGAGGCCTTACGCGGCAGATGCAGGTCGCCGGGCAGTACGCCTTCGTTCTCTATGCCGCGCTCCACTGAGGCCTTCATAGCCTTCCATACCTCGGCCAGGTAGTCCCAGAGCGAAGCATCCTCGCGCTCCTCCACGTATTCCCAGAAGGTTTGGCCAGTGCGGCTTATGTCGGATAGGATATCGGCCATGCAGGGGCGGGAATACAGCTCGGCTGCCGCGCTCAAGTCCTCTCCCTCGGTGACGACCTTGCCGCCGGCTACGCTAAAGACGAGCTTCTCAGCTATCTTCCGTCCTTGAGCGTCCAAAGCCTCAAGGCGCAAGGCGTTGGGATGGAACGGCAGGACTTCTTCAGGTTTCCAAACAATATCCGTCGTTTTGGGCTTGAAGGCCTCGGCAATGGCCTTGTCGGTGAGATGGCCACGTCCGGTCGCCGCTAGGCTGCCGTAGAGTATTGCCCGATAGGAGGCGGCATCGCCATGTTCCAAGGCGATGCCCTCAGCGGCGCGCCGCGGCCCCATGGTGTGGCTGGATGAGGGACCGTGGCCAATTTTATAGAGCTCTGTGATCGATTCCATGCCGAGGCTCCCGTTGCGAGAAGATACGAGAATTTTGCTTCAGTGTATGGAACACAGAATCTAGAATCTAGAATGCTGCGCGGGTCTCGGCGACCGGAATCTGATCTTATTCAAGATTCTAGATTCTAACTACTAGATTCCAATTTCGGATTCCTTACTTTCGAGTCAGGAATCTAGAATCTAGTAGCTAGAATGCTGCGCGCATATCGGTGACCGAGTCTCCGTCTTATTCTAGATTCTAGATTCTAGATTCTAGATTCCGACTTCCGACTTCCGACTTCCGACTTCCGACTTCTAAATCCCGGCTCCAAGTTAATAATTCTTACCTACTTAAGCGCATCCAACAATGCCTTTGCCTTGTCGGTGGCCTCCCAGCTGAAGCCCTCGCGGCCGAAGTGGCCGTAGGCGGCGGTCCTGCGGTATATGGGGCGCTTCAAGTCGAGCGTTCGTATAATGCCCGCCGGAGACAGGTCGAATACCTTCTGAATCGCCTCGATGATCTTGTGCTCGGACTCTTTGCCGGTTTCGAAGGTGTCGACCATGACCGATACAGGGAAGGGCACGCCAATGGCATAGGCAAGCTCCACCTCGCAGCGCTCGGCAAGGCCGGCGGCGACGATGTTCTTAGCCACGTAGCGGGCCATGTAGGCGGCTGAGCGGTCCACCTTGGACGGGTCCTTGCCGGAAAAAGCGCCGCCGCCATGTCGTCCCATGCCGCCATAGGTATCCACGATGATCTTGCGCCCGGTAAGGCCCGTGTCGCCCATGGGGCCGCCTATGACGAAGCGCCCGGTTGGATTCACGTAGTACTTGGTATGCGCGTCCAGGAGACCCGTCGGCCCGAGTATGGGCTTTATGATCTCCTCGATGACCGCTTCCTTGATGCGCTCGTAGGGTATGTCGGGGTCATGCTGGTGCGATACGACGATGGCGTCGGCCCGAATGGGCTTGTGGCCGTTATACTCGAGGGTCACTTGGCTCTTGGCGTCTGGGCGCAGCCAGGGCAGGGCCTTGCTTTTGCGCAGCTCGGCGGCGCGCAAGAGGAGCTTATGGGCGTAGCTTATGGGCGCCGGCATGAGTTCGGGCGTTTCGGTGCAGGCGAAGCCGAACATCATGCCTTGGTCCCCCGCTCCCTGCTGGCCCTCGTATTCCTTTAGGCCCTCGCCCACGACGCCTTGATTAATGTCCTGGGACTGCGCGTGTATGGTGTTGAGTATGGCCATGGATTCGTAATCGATGCCGTAGTCGGGGTTGGTATAGCCGATATCCCTGACTACCTCGCGCGCTAAGGTTTGAATATCCACGTAAGTATCGGTGGTTATTTCGCCGCCTATGAGCACCATGCCCGTGGTGGCGAAGGTCTCGCAGGCTACGTGGCTTTCGGGGTCGTCGGTAAGGCAGGCGTCGAGCACCGCGTCCGATATCTGGTCGCAGAGCTTGTCCGGATGGCCTTCGCCCACGGACTCCGAGGTGAATAAGTAGCGTTTGTCTTTCAAGGGGAACCTCCCTATTTAGCGTGATTCCTTGCGAAAGCCCCGTGGGCCGCGCAAACCGCCCGCAATTTGGAATAAATCGGCGGTGCAGGCGCGCCTATACGGGCAAGCGCCTGCGTATACTACTATCCCGCAAAGGAAAGAAAATTGCAAGAACGCGGGGATTCTAGGCCGCCGTCAAACTATTCCTCGTTGCGGGCGCAGAAAGCCGGATATATACTGAAGGCAGCGGGGAAGCACTGCGGCATACGGAGCCGCCCGCGCAACATAATTCCACAGGGAGGCTCTTATGGCGGCAAGCATGGAACTACGCGGGCGCGACGGCGCTATCGGCATCGTTGGCGGCATGGGCCCTTTAGCCAGCGCGGAATTCTTTAAGAAGCTGAGCCTGGCCGCCCTGGCGCGGGGGGATGCCGGGCTTATACGCATCGTAGTGGATTCTGATCCCTTTATACCCGACCGCTCGGCTCATATATTGGGTACGGGGCCTGACCCCCTGCCTGCTATGCTCGCCAGCGTAAAGCGCCTGGAAGGAGCCGGGGCCACGCTCTGCGCCGTGGCTTCGATAGCCGCGCATGCGTACCTTGACGGGCTTAAGAAAGGCTCTGCTTGCGGCTTCGCTTCCGCGTTCGAGTCGCTTGGCGCGTATATACAGGCAAAGCACGCGGGCGTTAAGCGCATAGGCGTGCTGGCCACGAGCGGCACGATAAAGGCCGGCCTCTTCGATAGGCTCCTGCCCGAGCTGCGCGTCCACTATTCGGACGACGAGGCCCAGGAGCGCTTCGTGAACGAGGCGGTGTATGGCAAGGCCGGCGTGAAGGCGGGCAACCTGGGCGAGGAGCCGCGTCACCTGCTCAAGCAGGCGGCCGCCAGGCTCGTGGCGCGCGGCTCGGATCTCGTTATCGTGGCCTGCGCGGAAATGAGCCTCGTACTGTCCCAGGCGGACGTCGCCGTGCCCTTGCTCGACCCTATGCAGATACTGGCCGATGACCTGGCCGCCCGATTCAGGAGCTAGAGCCCATGCCCCTTAGCGATAAATACATACTGGCGCTGGACCAGGGCACTACCTCGTCCAGGGCCATAGTCTTCAACCAGTCCGGCACCGTCATAGGCGTCAAGCAGCTGCCCTTCAATCAAATCTACCCGCAGCCGGGCTGGGTGGAGCACGATCCCGAGGAAATCTGGAAGACCCAGTACGATGCCGCCCTAGGCGCTATAGAAGACGCCCAGATACTGCCCG
This sequence comes from Spirochaetaceae bacterium, assembly GCA_041306725.1. Classification (GTDB taxonomy): domain Bacteria; phylum Spirochaetota; class Spirochaetia; order Treponematales; family UBA12059; genus UBA5200. Next base: position 4,916 of record JBFZES010000147.1, read on the forward strand.
GCCAGATAGCGGCCATAGGCATAACCAATCAGCGCGAGACTACCCTGCTCTGGGACCGCACCACGGGCAAGCCCGTGCACAACGCCATAGTGTGGCAGTGCCGCCGTTCGGCCGCCATTTGCCAGGAACTAAAGGCCTTAGGCTATGAGGCAGAGGTACGGGAGCGTACGGGCCTCGTGCTTGACCCTTACTTTTCGGGCACCAAGCTCATGTGGCTCTTTGACCAGGTGCCGGGGCTGCGCGCCAAGGCTGAACGCGGCGATATCATGTTCGGCACGGTGGATTCCTGGCTAATCTATAGGCTCACCGGCAGGCACGCCACGGACGCCACCAACGCTTCGCGCACCCTGCTCTTCAATATCAAGGAAGGACGCTGGGACCAGGATCTCCTGCGCATGTTCAACATACCCGCGTCCATACTGCCCTCGGTACTGCCGAGTTCGGCGGACTACGGCTATACGCGCAAGGACCTGTTTGGCGCCGAGATACCGGTGTGCGGCTGCGCGGGCGACCAGCAGGCGGCGCTCTTCGGCCATGCATGCTTTCAGCCCGGCGCCAGCAAGAATACCTACGGCACCGGCTGCTTCGCGCTCATGAACACCGGAGCCGCGCCGGTGGCTTCCAAGCACAATCTCCTTACCACGATAGCCTGGGACCTGGGCAAGGGCTTCACCTACGCGCTTGAGGGCTCGGTATTCATAGCGGGGGCGGTCGTGCAATGGCTGCGCGACGAGCTTAAGGTGCTCTCCGACTCGGCGGAAAGCGAGCGCCTAGCCCGCTCGGTGCCCGACTCTGGCGGCGTAGTGCTGGTGCCCGCTTTCGTGGGCATGGGCGCTCCGTACTGGGACCCCGACGCGCGCGGGGCTATCCTGGGCGTCACGCGGGGCACGTCGCGCGCCCACGTGGTGCGCGCCGCCCTCGAGGCGATAGCCTATCAGTCGCGGGACCTCATACGGGCCATGGAGAACGACTTCGGCAAACCCGTGCCTTTCATCAAGGCGGACGGCGGGGCGAGCGCCAACAGCTTCCTTATGCAGTTCCAGGCCGACGTGCTGGACCGCTCGGTCATACTGCCCGAGACCGGCGAGGTTACCGCGCTCGGGGCGGCCTACCTGGCCGGCATAAAGATAGGATACTGGGCGGGCATGGAGGACGTGGAGCGCAACTGGCGGCGCAAGCGCGAGTTCGAGCCCCAGATGGCTTCCGAGCTGAGGGAGAAGCTCCTGGAGCGCTGGGACAAGGCCGTAGCCGTGGCCCGCATGTTTAAGTAGGCCTAGCGCCTCCCCGCGGCCGCCTTAAGCGAGAGCAGGGCTCCGCGGTATTCGGCCAGGCCTCCATAGGCCTCGGCCAAAGAGCCCAGTGCTTCCATGAGCAGGCTCAGGTATTCGCTCTCAGAACCGGCGCCCAGGCTCAGCGCGCGTTCCTTTTGCGCCAGGCTCGCCAGAAAGGATTCCTGTTTGAGCAGGGCGTACTCTAGGCGCGCCTGGGCCAGGTTTATGCCCAGATAGCTTTCCCGAACGAAGGAGCGAAGGCGCCGCTGGGCGTCCTCACGCTGCGCGAACGCCTCGTCGAGCTCGGCCCTGGCTTTTTCCAAGGCTCCCGCCTTAACCGCGTCGCCGAGGAGCCGGCCCGACGCCCCCAAGCCTATGATGAGCTGGTAATCGCCCTTGTCGTCCCAGTCTTTTTCCAGGAAAGGCAGGCGGGAGCCCGCGTAGGAAAGCTCCACGCTGAGGCCAAGGTCGGGCAGGTCGCGAGCCTGCGCCAGCGCCAGCCGCTGTAATCGCGCCTTGAGTTCCACGAAGGCGTCGGCAAGGGCAAGGTCGTAGCTGCCCGCCGCCACCGCCTCCGCGGCGCCGCTCTCGGCTAAGGGCGGGGCTCCCGCCGTCGGGGCTGCCAGGCTGAGCTGCTCCAGGCGCAGGTCGCGAAGGCCGGTCATAGCGGCAAGCTCGGCCAGGAGCCGCTCGCGCCGCTCCACCAGGACCGCGAGGCCTAGGTCTATCTCCTTCACCTTGATGCGTACGCCCAGGTAGTCGGTATCCGTTATGAAGCCACTTTTAAGGTTCTGCTCCGCGATTGTTGCTAAGCGAGCGCCTGCCCTCTGTTGTACCGCCATGGCCGCCTCGGCCTCCGCAAGGTACGCGAGCGTCTCGTAGTTCGCCTGCAGCCGGACGGCGTTTTCATGCTCGGCCTTGGCCTGCGCTAGGCGCGCCGCGTTCAGGCCTGCCTCCGCGGAGCGCACGCCTGCGCTTATCTTGCCCCAGGTAAAGAGCGGCTGCTCTCCGCTAAGCTTGAAGCTGTACTGGGTGGGATCGACCGCGGGAAAGATTTCCACATCCGTGGCTGGTATCAAGGTGGGCCCAGGCAGAACGCCGAAAGCCCCCATTGGAATGCTCATAGCCTCCTGGGGATTGCCCAGGTACGCGCCGCTTATAGAGCCTGAGAGGCTGGGAAGGCGGGCGCCTTTAGCGCCGGCAAGCTCGCCGCCGGCCGCGCGCACGGCAGATCGGAAGAGC
>JBFZES010000148.1:0-8787 GCA_041306725.1 Spirochaetaceae bacterium
TCCCGAGGGCTATAGCGCGGATGAGTACCTGCAGCTTTTGGAATCCCGCTGGAACAATATCCTTGACCTGCGGGCCAAGGCCAACCTGCGGGAGGACGTGAACTCCCTCGTGCGCGACTACCTGCGCGGCATACTGCGCTCCATGAAGCCGGCCGGCTTTACGCCCGAGCGCGTGGAGATGATGGCCGCCAACCTCGCCGATACCTCCAACCTGCTCAAGATACGCAACCACGCGGCGCTCGAGGAGTACATACGGCTCTACATGGTGAAGCTGCTCAAGCGATAGCCTGACCGGGGCGGGCCGGGCCGGGGCGGCTGGGACGGGCAGGGCGTTTGTCTCGCGTTTACGCGAGCGCGTTTACGCGAGCGAGCTTGCGCGAGGGCGCTTCCTGGTATAGGATGGTCGCCATGAATGACGACGACCCATACCCAAGTAGTTGGGGCATAGGAGGCCGCCCGTGAGTGCCTCCCTTATAGGCGTAGTGATATGCCTAGTCTTTTCCGCGCTCTTTTCAAGCGTAGAGACGGCGTTTACCTCGCTTACCGTATTCCAGATACAGTCGCTTAAGAAGCGAGGCCGCGGCGGCGTTACCGTCGAGCGCCTGGCAAAAAAGCCCGACGAGCTTATCGCCACCATCCTTATCGGCAACAATATAGTCAACATACTGGCATCGGTATTGGCTACCCAGTGGGCGCTCGCGCGCTGGGGAGACGTGGCGCTAGGCTTCGTTACCGGCGGCCTTACTTTCCTCGTGCTCATATTCGGCGAGGTAACCCCCAAACGCCTTGCCATAGCCCATAACGAATTCGTGGCCTCGGCGCTCTCGCCCTTCCTCCTCGTGTGCACCTACCTGTTTAAGCCGCTCGTGCTCATCGTGAACTTCATAAGCTCCCTCGTTACCCGGCTCTTCGGCAAGCCCAGCAAGGACGAGCTGTCCATGGAGACCATGGTGCAGATGCTCAGCATAGCCGAGCACATGGGCGTCATCGATTACGCCAAAGGCGCCATGATCAAGAACGTTTTCCGCCTCGGCGCGACCACGGTGCAGGCCGTCATGACGCATCGCATAGACGTTTTCAGCCTTGATAAGCGCACCACGGCGGAGGACGCCTGCAGGCTGGCCATGGAGCCCGGCGTATCCCGCATACCCATCTATGACGGAGACAATGAGAATATCATAGGCCTGGTTACCGCGCGCATGGCTATCAATGAAGTGCTATCGGGCAGAGGCGGGCGTTTACTGGCCGATATCATGTCAGCCCCGCTCTATATCATGCCTACCAAGCCCTTAAGCGAGCTCTTTACCCTGTTCAAGAAGAAGCGCGAGACCTTCGCGGTAGTCATAGACGAGTACGGCGGCCTGGCAGGCGTCGTCACGATGCGCGATATCGTGGAGGAAATCGTAGGGGCAATATACGACGAGGACGACGATGAATCGCGGGAGCGCGTCCGAAAGCGCAGCGACGGTTCATTCACCGTGGCCGGCGATACGCCCCTATCGGTGTTGGCAGAGTTTACCGCGGCCGACGTGTCGAGCCTGCCCTATGTGCAGACCGTGGGCGGCTACATCGCCTGGGCCTTGGACCGCATACCGGTGCCCGGGGACTACGTCGATACCGATATCGGCCAGTTTACCGTGCTCAGCACCGAGTCAAGGCGGGTGGACGAAACGATATACCGCCCCCACCGGCGCGAGTAGAGGAAACGGGGAGCTTACAGGATGGACGCATGACCGCGGGCGACAGCGTAGAACTTCGCATAGAACGCCTGGCAGCGGGGGGCGACGGGCTGGGCTTTATAGACGGCATAGCCTGTTTCGTGGCCTTGGCCGCCCCTGGCGACCGCCTGCTCGCGCGTATACGAGAAATCCGCAAAGACTATTGCAAAGCCGATATTGCGCGCGTCCTTGAGCCCGCCCCCGCGCGCGCGAAGCCGCCTTGCCCCTACTACGGAAGCTGCGGCGGCTGTTCGCTCATGCACCTGGACTACGCCGCCCAGCTTTCCGCCAAGCGGCGCATCGTGGCGGACGCCTTCCGCAGGACCGGAGCCCTGCCCGACGCCCAAGAGCCCGGCATACTGCCCTCCGCGTCCTTGGGCTACCGTAACCGCGCCCAATTCCATTTCGGCCCAGGCGGCGCCCTCGGCTACGCGCGCCGAAACTCCAACGAAATTCTCCCTATAAGCGCCTGCCCCATACTGGCCGAGCCCTTGGCCTCCTGGCTCGCCGAAAACGCGGGAACCAAGGCGTTTAAGCTGCTCGGCAAGGCCTTGCAGGGCGCTTCGCGCTTCGTGGCCTTCGCACCCGGGGGGGGAGACGGGACTACCTACCTGCAGGGCCGGGACGGCGAGCTTAGCCTGGACGTGGCGGGCAAGCGCTTGCGCTTTCACGTGGAGGGCTTTTTCCAGAGCAACCTGTCGCTGCTCCCCGCCCTCATAGACGAAGCCTGCCAGGGCATGCAAGGCGCGCGCGCCGCCGACCTTTACAGCGGGGTGGGACTCTTCGGCGCTTTCCTCAAAGAACGCTTCGATAGCCTCGTATGCGTGGAGCAAGACGTCCGCGCCTTAGGCTATGCCTGCAGAAACGTGGGCAAGGGCGCAGACTACGCGGCGCTGAGCATGGAAGCCTGGACAGCCAGCGCCCAGGCGCGCGCCTCTTTCGACTACGCGCTCGTGGACCCGCCCCGCACGGGACTGGCCCCTGCCGTGCGCGCCTGGCTCCTCTCCTCTCGCCCGCCCTGCATAGGCTACGTGTCCTGCGACCCCGTGTCGCTGGCCCGGGATTCGGGCGAGCTCGTGCGCGGCGGCTACCGCCTTGAGCGCCTTACGCTCTTCGACTTCTACCCCCAGACCGCCCACGTGGAAAGCTATGCGCGCTTCATCCTTGAGTAAGCCCGCCTTCGCGCTTTGCCTGGCCTCCCTGCTCGCCCTAGCGCTGCCCGCCGCCGCCGAAGAGCCGGAGATACTGTTCCGCTTTCCCTCAGGCGGCGTCGTGAACTCCGGGCCAGAAGCGGAAGGCGGCCGCGTGTGGTTCATATCCGACAGCAAGACCCTCTACATAATGACGGAGGGGGGCAGGGCCATAGGCAAGCGCGACATAAGCGCCAGGCGCGCGCCCTTCATAGCCTGCGACCCCTACGGACGGGCAGTCATACCCGACGGCGCGAACGCCATACTCATGGTCAACAAGGCGGGCCAGGAGGTATGGCGCAAAGAGCTTGGCGCCAGCCCCTCCGGCCCGCCGGCCTTCGGCCTCGACGGCAGGCTCTACCTGGCGGCCGGCGGACAGCTCCTGTGCCTGGCTCCCAACGGGCTTACGCTCTGGTCGCGCCCCTTAGGCGCCGATATCCTGGCCCTGAGCGGGCCAGGCCCCGGCGGCGGCCCGGCGCTCTCGCTGGCCGACGGCTCGGCGCTGCTCTATAGCCCCGACGGCGCCCTGCTATGGCGGGAGGGCTTTCAGAGCCAAGCGCGCCTCATCGCCGCCCGCGGCAGGGAATTGCTCCTGGCCTTCGCCGACGGCACGCTGCGCGCCTTCTTGCCCTTGGACGCGGGCGGCAGCGGCGCCATGGCGACGAGCGACGCGGCGGGCGACGCGTCTGGCGGCGCTTCGCCGACGCTCGGCTCGGCGCCTGCGGCCCTGGCGGCCGGCCCCGACGGCTACTATGCCCTAGGCGCTTCGGGAAGGCTCCTCGCCCTCGGCCCCGGCGGCGCGGAGAACTGGAGGCAGGATACCGGCGCCTTATCGTCGGGAGGCGCGCGGCTCTTCGCCTTCAAGGACAGGGCAGTCCTGGCGTCGACGAACCGCGTGCGTTCCTACGGGCCGGAAGGCGCGCTTTTCCGCGATCTAAGCATACGCAACGCCACGAGCCTGCCCGCGCTTAGCTCAGGCGGGGCCGTGCTTTCAGGCGGCAGCGATTGGATACTCTACGCCTACCGCTTCGAGCGGGCGCTGGAAGGGCTTAGCCGCGAGCGCCCCGCCATATTGGACCGGCAAGCGGTAAAAGACGCGGGCAAGAGGGCCTTGCTCTGGTATCCGGGGGGATCCTCCGACGATACGGTGTTATCTATGCTCGCCGATATTGAAAAATCCCTAGAATCGGGTACTATAGGAGAAGGCGCTAGCGAAGCCTTGCTTCTTGCTTCCGCCGTGGCCTTGGGCGAGCTCGAAGCGCCTTTCGGCGCGGGAGCCCTTACGCAGGGCCCGTCGCCCCGCGGCGCGCTCGCCCGCGCCACGGCCTGCGGAATCTTGGGTGCGCTGGGCTTTCCTGCGGCCGTGGAGCTCTTAGCCGAGGTCATAGCGCGCGACGCCGATCCCGCCGTGCGGGCGGCCGCGGCCTACGCCGTGGCGGCCATAGGGCTGGATCCCGAGGGAAAGGCCCTGGACGCCTTCGCGGCGGAAGCCGCTAAGGGGCGCCTGGACGCCAGGACCGGCAGGGCGCTGATAGACGCCATAGAAGCTTTGTATAAGGCGGGCGGCGGCCTGGATAATCCATCGGGCGCCCTCGCGCTCTTGCGTATAGCCGGCGGAGCCTCCTATTCGGGAGACTTGCGCCGCCGGGCGGAGGCCGCCTTACGGCGCCTCTCCTCGCCTCAATGATGAAAACGGTCATGGAAGGAACATGTCATGGGAAAAAGAATCGTGCTTGCCCTGCTCGCGCTCGTACTCGCGCTTCCGACCTTTGCCCAGAACGTCGATGAGGGCGAACTGGAGTCCGTAGCCGGCCGCGCCATCGAGTTTATCAACTACGTAGGGCCTTATGCGCGCATTGACAGCGCCGAGGATATACGCGCCATCGGCAGGGGCCTGGGGCTCGCCGTGCGGGCCGGGGCCAAGCGCAGCGGCGAGCTGGGCCGCTACTACGTGATCCATGCCGTGGACCCCTCCGTGCCCATTGGCCTAGACGCCGACATACTGGTGCTGGGAGAGGGCGCTCGCGTTGACCACATACGCAACCTGCGCCGCATCATAGCCGGCTACCTTGAAGGCGCTTACGCTTATTCGGCTGCCGATGCCGATACCCTGGCCGTATTTATAACCATATACAACGCCGTGTACCGCGGCGACCTTTCGTACTTCGGCGCCAAGTATAAGCCCGTTGTAACCCGCGAGCTCAGCGCCGCCAACGCCGGCCTGGCCCTGCGCTGGGACGAGTGGGCGGGCCGATCCCGCATCGTAATTCCGCTTACGTCGCGCGCCGCGCCTGGCGTCATAGGATCCGTAGACAGCACGCCCATAACCGATAAGCCTACCGTGGAATCGCTTAAGAAAGAGGACCCCGCGGCCGCCATAGAAGAGCGCCGCGACGCGGTGGACATCAAGGAGCGGGACGTGGAGCAGGAGAAGGCGGCCATAGAGGCCGAGCGCCTGCGCATAGCCGCTCAGGAACAGGCCCTTGCCGACGAGAAGGCCCGCCTCGAAGCCCAGAAAGCCGCCGAGCAGCAAGCCGCCGCCCCAGGCGCTAATGAGGAGAAGGGGCCGGGCCAGGAAGCCAGCCTCGTCACGAGCGAACAGGCCAAGGCCGATGAAGCGGCCATAGCCCAAAAAGAAGCCGCCATAGAGGCACAGAAAGAAGGGCTTGCCCAGCGCGAGGAGAGCGTAGCCGCCAAGGAAGAGGAAATAGCCGCGGATAGGCAGGCCATAGCCCAGGATCAGAAGGCCGCCATAGCCAGCGAAGTGCAGACCGCGGCCCAGCGCGAGGCCGCGGGGCTCGTGCTCTTCGAGCTCATGGATCCCAACCAGCCTCTGGCGCGCATCGTGCTGGTCGACATAAAGACCGGCGATACCCTGCGCAAGAGCGAACTCAACACCATACGCACGGCCAGCGTGGTCGACTTAGGCGGCGCCTACGCGGCCGTAGCCGGCCAAGCCACCGGCACGGGCGGCGCCGTGCGCCTCGTCCGCGTGGAGAAGGCCGACTACTCTAAGGTAATACAGGGCGCCGACGACGTATTCGCCGACACCCAGCTCTGGAAATTCGGCAGCTCCCTCTACGCCGTCGCCAAGAAGGGCTCAGGCTGGGCCATAGGGCGTTTCGACCCCGCCACCCTTGAGCTCAAGGCCAGCTCCGCTCCGGTGAGCCGCTACACCTTCCTGACGGAGCACGACGGAAAGCTCGTGGCGCAGAAGCCTGATTCCGGCTTCCTGATCCTAGATCGGGAGGCGCTGACCACCGTCGCGGAGGTCAAGCGGTAGTTAACCAGGCGGGTGGCCAGTATGGCTATCCGCCTTTTTTTGAAGGATTTATTAGTTCCTCGAAGCTTGTGTCTGGGGTCGCCGCCGCGCTAGCGGCCGTAGAGTAGTCAGCCGCCGCGCGCTACCCGTTGCGGCTCCTAGCTCCGAAACACAAGCTTCGAGGAACTATACGAAGGTTTTTAAGGAGGACGATATGAGCGCACGGAACGGGCCCTTCAAAGGCAGGTCGATAAGCGTCGTGGCCGACCTGTCCCTGGACGAGCAGCGCTACTTGTACCGTAAGGCGCGCGAGCTCAAAGAAGGGCTGCTCGCCGGCAAGGACATGGACGCCTTTAGGATAGGCGACGGGGACTATTCGAGCTATCTCGTGTTCCTCGAAAACAGCACCCGCACCAGGGAATCCTTCCGCAACGCGGCGGAGTTCCACCGTACCCGCGTGAACATGTTCGACGCGGCAAGCTCATCCTTCGCCAAGAACGAAAGCGTTACCGACACCTTCAAGATGCTCATAGGCTACGCCAAGGAGTCTTGCTTTATCGTACGCTCCAAGCAGGAGGGCATGTGCGCCTGGCTTGAGCACTCCTTAGGCCCCTGGGCGGAGCGCCAGGGCTACGCCAGACCCAGCTTCATCAACGCCGGCGACGGCAAGCACGAGCACCCCACCCAGGAATTCCTTGACGAGTTCAGCTTCCTTGAGCGGCTGGGCTGGAAGGACGAGGCCATACACCTGGCCCTCGTGGGCGACCTCTACCACGGCAGGACCGTGCACTCCAAGGCCGAAGGCTTACGGCTTTTTAAGAAGGTAAAGGTAGACCTCATCGCCCCTCCCGAATTGGCCCTGCCGCCCTTCTACCTCGACGCCATGAAGAAGAACGGCTACGAGCTAAGGCTTTTCGAATCGCTGGACGAGTACCTGGCTTCCGGCCCGGTAGCGCCCCTGTGGTACTTTACCCGCCTGCAGCTCGAGCGCATGGGCGAGTCGGTGCTCGAGAAGGCGCCTCGCCTGCGCAAGGCCGTGAGCTTCCGCAAGGACATGCTGGACAAGCTGCCCGACGGAGCGCGCTTCTACCACCCCCTGCCGCGCGACCGCCTGGCGCCTACCATACCCGCCTGGCTCGACGACACGCCCCTGAACGGCTGGGACGGCCAGTCGGCCAACGGCTACTACACCCGCGCCGTGGAACTGGCCATGCTTGCGGGCAGGATAGGGCAGGACTTCACGGGGCAGGGCAGGGCCGCGCCCGAGGCCGAAGAAGCCTTCATCATAGAGGCGCCTATTCAGTCCAGTAAAAAACCCGAGTACAAGGTGGGCATAAAGCCCGTGGACAAGGGCATAGTCATAGACCACATAGCGTCGGGCGAGAGCCTGGAAGCCATATGGGACCGCATAGACAAGATACGCCGCGTGCTGGGCCTTAACCTGCGCTCTTCCCACGGCGCTTACCATTCCAATAAAGGGCCGGATGTATACAAGGGCATTATTTCCATACCCGATCTTTTGTCCTTCGGCGAGAAAGAGCTGAAAAAGCTAGGCGCCGTATCGCCGGGCTGCACGATAAACCTGATCGACGGCCATCGGGTCATCAAGAAATATCGTCTGGGCATGCCGCCCCGCATTTACGCCTTCGACGAGATATCCTGCAAGAACGAGAATTGCCTGTCGCACCCTAAGCACGAGGAGCACATAGAAGCCCATTTCCTGCGCAAGGCCCAGCCTGGCGCGGCGAAGGGGAACCTTGCCGCCGATAGCGGCTACCTATGCCGCTGGTGCGAGCGCGAGCACTCCTTCTCCGAGATATGGACGCTCTAAGGCCATGGAAAGCTACGCCGCGCGCATAAACCGGGTCATCGACTATATAGACCTGCATTTGGGCGAGGAGTTGGATCTGGAGAGCCTGGCCTCTATCGCCTGCTTTTCCAAATACCACTTCCATAGGCTCTTCGCCGCCCAGGCGGGCGAGACCCTGGGCTCCTTTATTCAGCGCCTGCGCCTGGAAAAAGCCGCTGGGCTGTTATGCAATGGAAGCGACAGCACGGTAACGGAAATAGCCCTCGACTGCGGCTTCTCCGGCTCCGCCTCTTTCGCGCGCGCCTTCAAGGAGCGCTACGGCATGTCCGCGTCGGCATGGCGCCTGGCCAAGAAGAACGCAGTCGCAGATAGCAATATGGGCAAAGAGGGGGGCAAGGAGGGGCAAGCGCAGGGCAAGGCTTGGCAATCCAGGCGACGGCCCGAGGTCTATGCTTCCTACGCGGCCAACGCGCCGCTCTGGAGGTTAACGATGGATACGACGAACGCAAGCGTGCAGCTCAAGACCCTGGCTCCCGGCAAGGTGGCCTATGTGCGGCACGTAGGGCCTTATGCGGGCGATTCCAAACTCTTCGAGACGCTCTTCAACAAGCTCTTCGCCTGGGCCGGCGCCCGCGAGCTTATCAAGCCCGAGGCCATGAGCCTGATTATCTACCACGACTCGCCCGATCTCGTGGCCCCCGAAAAGCTACGCACCTCGGTATGCCTTACCGTGCCCGAAGGCACTCAAGGCTCGGGCGATGTGGGCATCATGGAGCTTGAAGGCGGCAAATACGGCGTGGGGCGCTT
>JBFZES010000149.1:0-12192 GCA_041306725.1 Spirochaetaceae bacterium
ATACAAATCAAGAAAATACCAAGATAAAAAAAGCCCCGCGCCGCAAGGCGCGGGGCTAAGCGCTCGCGTGCGCGCGCTATTCCCGTATGAGGATGAACTCCACGCGTCGGTTCTTCCAGCGGTTCTCGGCGTCGGCGAAGGGTACCACCGGCTCGCTGGAGCCTAAGCCTCGGGCGGATAGCCGCTTGGCGTCCACGCCGAATTCTATAAGCTTACCCATGACCGCCTGGGCCCGCGATAGGGACAGGGGCAAGAGTTCGCCGTTCTCTTCGCGGTCTATGGCCGCCTGAGCCGCGCCGGTCATCTTGGCTATGGAGTTGGCATGGCCCTCGACGCGTATTTTATAGTCCCTGAAGCGATTAAGGATGGCCGCTATGCGCTTGAGCACCTCTTCGTTGCGGGCGAGCACCTCCGGCGTCAATTCCTTGAAGTCGGCGAAGTTGGCCCTAAACACGATGGAGGGTACCTTGATCTTCAGGCGGTCGCCGTCGCGCACCACGAGCACGTCCACCTTGATGACGCCCTCGCTTACGGTCTTGTTGCCAAAGGCGTCGGTAATGGTGAAGCGGTAGGGATAATCCGTTGCCGACTCGACGAGCTCGCCGCGCTGCGAACGGCCGTCCCAGGCCAGGCGCTCCGCGGGCCTGCCGCGGCCGCTCCACGAGAAGAAGAGCCGCTCGCGCCTAGCCGCCGCGCCTTCCTGTACGGCCAGCTCGAACACCTCGAAGCGCCAGCTGTCCACCGGGCTCGCGTCAGCCACCGATAGGCTAATGCGCAGCTCGTCGTCCACGCCGTCGTTGTCCGGGCTGAAATACTCGGGGCTTAGGCTCAAGCCCACCCGCGGCCCTTCGGAGTCGAGGACGAAGCCTGCGCTCTTAGCCTCGGCGCGGTCGCCCTTAAGGTAATCCACCGTCAATTGAGCGCTGTATTCGCCCTGCGTAATGGAGCCGTTGTCGCCCTTGCCGTCCCAGTTCAAGGTCGTGGGTATGGTGGCGGCGCCCTTGCCGCTGAATACGCGGCGCGCCGCGCCGCCCGAGTCCACGAGAGCCAGGCGCCAGCCGTCCACGCCCTCGCGCAGGTTCACGATAACGCTCAAGGCTATGGTATCGGATAGGCCGTCGCCGTTGGGGCTAAAGCCGCTTGCGTCGGCAGTGACGAAAGCCTGTACGCCGCGGTTATCGACCGCGATGCCGGGTACGGCGCGCTCGGCCTTATTGCCCGCGGCATCTTCGGAGCGCACGCTGTAGCGGTAAGCGCCGTCGGGAACCACGTTGCCCTGAGCGTCGGTGCCGTCCCACTCGAAGTCGGCCGCGCTGTCCTTCCAGGTCCACTCGCGAACGGCCTTGCCCGCCGCGTTGATTATGGTTCCGGTCCAGGAATCGCCGGGCTCGGAGCTCTGCTTTATGGCGATACTGTCTTTGCGCTTGTCGCCATTGGGGCTGAAGAGCAGCTCGGCGGCGCTTACTTGGATGACGGGCGCCTTCGTATCGAGGATTATATCCACGGAGCGCGCGCTCTCCACCTCGTCGGTGGCGAAACGCACTTCAAGGACCGCCAGGTAGCCGCCGTCTACGGCGATGGCTCCGGCGTCGGTCTTGCCATCCCAGGATACCCGCGCGGGCAGGCTCGTCCTGCCGGTAAAGCGCTTCTGCACCTGGCCCGCCGCGTTCGAAAGCGACAGGGTCCAATCGCGCAGCGTAGAGCTGGATTGAAGTTCGGGGATAAGGGCCAGGCTGTCGTTTACGCCGTCGCCATTGGGGCTAAAGGCCCGCTTGTCCAGGGAAAGGCGGACGGCCTTCTTCTCCGTATCCACCTTGACCACGGTACTCTGCAGGCGCAGCGAATTGCCGGCCCGGTCGGCAGCGCTGAGGCGGTAGCGGTAGAGGCCGTCGTCCACGGTCCTGCCCGCGTCGTCCGATCCGTCCCAGCTAAGCTCGGCGTCAGGCTGGCCTATGAAGGTCCACGACTTGACGGCCTTGTCCTGGGCATTGACGATCTCGCCAAGCCAGCGGTCTTCCATTGAGCCGCCCTGACGCACGAGGAGCTTCGCGCGTACGTCGCCCAGGGGATTAAAGGCCTCGCGGTCGACGCTCACGGTCGCGCTGGGCGGCGTAAGGTCTATGATAAAGGCGGGCGACCACACGGTAGGCCGGTGGCCGTTCACGTAGGAGGCTATGAGGCGGGTGCGGTATTCGCCCTCGGGAAGCGCCTTGCCCGCGGCGTCCTTGCCGTCGAAGGGGTAGCGCGCCACGAGGCTGGCGCTATCGGTTCCGCTCCGGCTCCAGCGCTCGGCGCCGCTTGCGTCCACGACGGAAAGCGACCAGCTGGACAATCCGGCCCGTACCGGCACGTTGGGGCTTAAGCTGAGCAGATCCTGGACGCCGTCGCCATTGGGGCTGAAGGCGGCCTGGTCTATAGCTACGGATACAGGAGGCTGCTGGGTATTGACGATGATATTGTCGACCTGGGCGCTCCCCTTATTCCCGGCTCTATCGGTCGCGCTTGCCTGGTATTGGTACACGCCGTCGGGCACGACCTGACCTTCGTTACTCTTGCCGTCCCAGCTTAGGGATGAGAGGGCGCTGCCCTTAAATTCCCAGTTTCGGAGGGCGGCGCCGCCGGCGTCGAGTACCGATGCCTTCCATAGATCCTCTACGCTGCTTTCCTGGGCTATGGCAAAGCTGTCCTTATTGCCGTCGCCATCGGGGCTGAAAATGGAGCTGTCCGCGCCCGCCGGCCTCGTGAGGGTCAGCGTAGGGGCGGCATTATCGATGACGAGGGGCCAAGGCTGGGTGGCGGCGCGATTGCCATTATCGTCGCTTGCCTCAAGCACTACCGTGTACGCGCCATCGGCTACCAGCTCGCCGGAGTTTGCCAGGCCGTTCCACACGAGTTCGGGAGGAACGGGCACGCCTTTCTTCACATAGGCGAGGCGCTTGAAAAAGCCCGCCAAGTCCTCGGTTTCAGGACGGTTTTCCTTGTTCGCTATGGAACGGACTAGCATGCCGTCCTTATCGAACACCTTGAGCTCGAAGCTCTGCACGTAGCGCTGGTCGCTTATTGCGATGGGCAGCGTAAGCTCATCGAGCGTACCGTCGCTATTGGGGCTGAAGTAGTACGCCTCGTAGGGGCTTTCGGGATACTGTACCGTGATTAGCGGAGGCGTTTTATCGACCACGCCCAGGGGCATATTGACGCCTAGGCCTATGGCCCAGATATCGCCATAGAGCTTCTGCGCGCCTATTGAGGGGCGCAGCTCGGATTTATCCCAGGCCTTGCTGTCGGCCTCGGCGGCGGCGCCGCGATCGAGCTCAAAACTGGCCCCTATGCCGAAGCTGGGCAGGAGGCTCTGCGCCTTGCCTTCTATGCTCTCGCGCAGGTTCAGGTCCCAGCCTAAGCGTATATAAGCCTTGTCGCGCCAATCGGCTTGCAGGCCTAAGCCTACGATGAGGTTCTGGAAGGTAGGGAAGCTGAGGTCCGCGCTGGCCGCCAGGCTCAGTCCCGCCTTATCGAGGCGGACGAGGTCGGCGCTCGCGCCGAGGGCTGGCGTAAAGGGGCTGTCGTAGGATTCGCCGCTGGCGCTTCCCGACAGGCCTACGGTGCCCGGGCTCTTAAAGGGCATACCCAGGTTGCGGAAGGCCAGGCCCCAGCGGAAGTCGCGCATGAAGCCCAGGTCGCCCACCAGGCCCTGCACGCCAAGGTCGGCGTCCAGGCCCCAGCCAAGGCCCTCGTTAGAGCCCACGGAGAAATCGATGCCGACGCCGGCCAAAAGCTTGGGATAGAGATCCTTAGCCATGCCTACGCGCGCGCGCACGACGCTGCCAAGGGGCAGCTGGCCGAAGGGGCTCGATATGAGGCCGAGATAGCCTGTCCATACGCCATAGGGCTGCGGAAGGGCTATGCCCAGGTTGAGCACGGTGCCAAGCCCAGGCTCGGCGCCGAGAGCCGTAAGCGCCGCGTAGCTGAAATCAAGCGTGGGGCGCTGTAAGGCGCCGGACGCGGCGGGATTGAGCGTGTCCGCCATAGGGGCCTCGGAAGAAGCCACCGACTGAAATCCGGAAAGGAATACCGGCGAGAACAAGGACTGCAGGCTATCGCCGCCCGGAGGGGGATCATAGGCCATCGCCGGCGTCGCGCCGAGAGCGAGAAGGGCGAAGGCAAAAGCAAGAGAAACGGGCAATTCCCTGAGCGTTTTCATCATAAGTATTCCTCCAAAAGGGCGGGCAGCGAAATCCGGGTTATCTATAGTAATATACCGCTTATAGCGCTTCAAAAAAACCCGCGTTCTCAAAAACCAGCGAATGCGCGGGTAGTTACGGCCCTAAGGCTTCCTTATTGATACATGATCAGCAGGGGCATGGGAGTTAGGGCTAGCACTTCCTCGGGCCTCATAAGGGGCCGATCGGAGCCGGCGGCCGGCAGCTTCGCCTCGAAAAACAGCTTAAAGCCCTTAACCGGCATATTGGTAGCCAGCGCGTTATAGCGGTACGAATGGCGCTTAAGCTCGGGGCTGCCAAAGCCGTCCGCGTTATGCACGAGCAGCACGCGGTCGAAATTCGCGCGCACGGTTTCACGCTCGCTGATCATCTTGGCGGTAAATTGATGCACCACGAGCATACGTATGCCGGGAAGGCTTTGCTCGCGCAGATACTCGTCGATAATGCGCTGGGCTTCGTTGAGCTCGGCCCCGCTTATCGATCCTATTTCCTTCATGGGCATGAGGGTACGCCATTCAGGATCTATGGCCAGGTGAACGTTCGGATAGTGAAGGAAGGGCAGCATGGCGCGCACCGACTCGGCTACCGTGTATTTGCCTATCTGATGGTCGAGGATGACTACCCAGCCCTTTTCCGCCGCGAAGCGTATATAGTCCTCGGTGACTGCCTTGTTCAGCTTGCCTATCTCGCCCTCGGGCCATACCGTGCCATAGACGATGTGAAAGGCCGGTATGACGCCCAGGGGGCCGTTCGCCTCGTCGTAGAGCCGAGCGTAAGCCTCAAGGATGGGCGCTACTTGCTCTTTGCTATACTCTCCCAGCACGCCCATGTTGACGGCGCCGGGCTTGCCGTAGAATGCTATGACCTGATTGCCCGCCAAGAGCGGCATGCGCTCCATAGCCTGGGCCTTCTCGAGCGCCTTAGCCTCAGCTAAGGCGGCCTCATCCCCGCCCGCGGCCTCTCCAGCCGCTTCGGGCGCTGCGCCCGGCTTCAGTTCGTGCAGGTACGGGCCATAGAGGGGCTTGGCCCCCGGCGTTCGCGCCGCCGACGCTTGCGCCGAGGATGCTTGCGCAGATGGGGCTTGCCCGGCCGCGCCTTGCGGGCCTATAAAATAAGCCTGGGGAAAGATCCTATAGCCCGGCAGGGCTTTTCGGCTATCGCCTGCGGCCTGTGCCTGGCCGAGGGTCAGCAGCGTCATCGACAGGGCTATCCCCATTAGGGGCCGTAACAGGGAAGAAAGGGTTTTATGTGCGGACATGTACCAACCTCAGGCGTATTAGCGCTCGCCTTGACTATCGGCCGCTTAGCGGCCCTACTTGAACGGCCAGAGGGCGCCGATAGTATAGCTAGGCCTTAGTGCCGCAGGAGGACAGCATTCGATGACAGCCCTCACACGAAGAGGCCTTTCCGGCATAGCGCTCTTAGCCGCGGCCGCCCTCGGCGTAGCCGCGCCTCAGGCGGCTGCCGCGCAAAGCGCAGGCGGAGACGCGGGCATAGAGCGCATAGCCGAGAGCCACGACCTGAGGATAGCGCTCTGGGACAGCCTCATCATAGCGCCTAAGGACAAGGCCCTGGCCTTCAAGCCCGCGGAGCGGGATAATCCCTGGACGCGCTGGCGGGTAAGCGTCGATAAAAGCGCGAGCTCATTCTACCTGCTCTTCAATCCCGCCAAGGGGGCTTCGTTCCCCGTATACGCGCAAGGTTCCTGGATAATAAAGCGCTCCCAGCGCGACGGCGGCTTGGAGCAAGCCAAGATATTCCTGCGTAGCGACCCCAATACCTTCGCGCGCATTTATCCCTTCGGAGAACGCTCCCGCATGGACATCGTCGCCTATGGCGGCGTGCTCTACCGCGAAGTACTGTTGCCCCTAAGCCTGGAGGACATACTGCGTTCGCCCTTCTCCCGCGTACGCGAGCTGACTGCCCGCGTCGTGGATTGGAGCCTTTTTTCCCCCGACCCGGCGCTCTACGCGGAACAGCGGCAACTGGCCGCCCAAATACGCGCGCGTTTGCCGGGCCTGCGCTATAGCGACGACGGCGCCATAGACTCAGACGGCAGGGCGGTATACATAAGCAGCCTCTTGCCCCAGGCGGCAGAAGCCGGGCTCAATTGCTCGGGCTTCGTAAAATGGATAGTCGACGGCATGATCGAGCCGCTGTCCGGCCGCTACCTGAGCGTGGACACGCTCCGCGAGCGCATGCTGGACTGGCGCGGGTCTTCCTTTACGATAAAATTCGAAGAGACCCTCGACCCCTTCTTCGGGCTCGACTGGTCTCGGGCCTTGGCCCGAGAACTGTGGTCCGTCATGTACCCGTCGCGAAAAGAGGAATCGCCGCTGGCCCATGACGTGCGCGACGCGCCCTTTTCGCTTATCACCAACAACAGCAACCCGATAAACGGCGGTTCATCCTATACTGCATATCCGGATAATTTCGAAGACGCCGGCTTCGACCTGCGCGGCCTCAAAGCCATGCTCTTCGTGCTGGCTACGCGCGAACCGGGGCGCTTCTACCTGGCCCAATTCAACGCGCGAACCATAAATCCGCCCCGCCTGCGCAGTTATTTCCATATAGCGGCCATCTTCCCCTATTTCGACGACGACGGCTCCTTCAAGGTAGCCGTATTCGAAAGCGCGGCGGAGACATCGTTGGATAGGATACTCAAGGCCCAGAACTACGAATTCGTGAAGCTCGTGCGCATGCCCGTATCGCCGCGCTTCAACCCGCCTGCGCTTTCTAACGCCCCATGAGGCTCACCTTCCTGGGCACGGGCACGAGCCACGGCATACCGGTCTTAGGCTGCGCTTGCCGCGTATGCTCCTCCGCCGACCCGCGCGATACCCGCTACCGCTCCTCCGCGCTGATAGAAGGAGAGCAGGGCGAGCGCGTGCTCATCGACGCAGGCCCGGAATTCCGGCTACAGGCCCTGCGGGCGGGGATAATGGGCCTGGACGCCGTGCTCATTACCCACGCCCACGCCGACCACGTGCATGGCTTGGACGACCTGCGGCCGCTATGCAGGAAAAATCCCCTGGCCGTGTGGGCCTCAGCCGAAGACGAGGCGGAACTCAGGGAGCGTTTCTCTTACGTGTTCCGCTCGGGTCAGGAAGGCGGCGGCAAGCCCAGGCTCAGTATCCGCGAGCTAGGCGCGGAAGGCGTTCATATCGGAGGGCTCCAGGCGCTGCCCATACCCTTAAGGCACGGCGAGCGCCTGGTATACGGCTACCGCGTAGGCCCGCTTGCCTATCTGACCGACTGCTCGGGCATACCCGAGGCATCCATGCGCAGCCTGTCGGGCATTCGGGTATTGGTGCTCGACGCTTTACGGGAGCGTTCCCACCCTACGCATTTTTCGCTGCGGGAAGCCTTCGCGGCGGCGCTTGAGCTTAAGCCCGAGCGCCTCTACCTGACGCATATTTGCCACGACCTGACGCACGAGGAAATAATAGAAATCTGCGCCGCCGAGGGCCTGCCTTTCAGGGCGGAACCCGCCTACGACGGGCTTTCTGTCGAATTCCTATAGCTCCCCTGCCAAGGCCGTGCTACCATGGGGACAGCCGCCCTTCATGATCGCGCGGCGCAGGGGGCAGGATGAACGATCAAGAGCTTATGCGGCTAGCGGCGACCCTCGTGGAGGCCGGCGTTCAGCTCAACGCGGTGTATGAGCCCATAGGCTGCATGTTTTTCCTCCGGCCTTCCGATGTAGCGCCCTACCTCAAAGACCGCGATCTCTTTTTCGCCAATGAATGCGCGCTCGACAAGGCCGACTATGTGGCCTGGAAGCGCTTTATAGCCGAGGGCCGGCCCTGCATGCACAAGGGAGCCCGCGGCGCATGCTCGCGCCCCGCAAAAGACAGCCGCGGCATAAGCCCGCAGGAATACGCCCGCCGCAGGGACGAGGGCACCCTGCTCTGCTCAAGGCACCTGAACGCCCATATACGCTGAGCTTCCTCGCCCCCACATAACAGCGGCCGCCCCTTCCGGGGCGGCCGCGCGCATTGGCGTAAGCGTAAACGCGGCGCTCCCTAAGCAGGCCGCTTGGCGTCTGAGCGGAGGAGCCTAGCTATCCTGCTCCATGCGCTGCAGTATCTCCGCGGCCTTGTCCTTGTAGCGCTCGGGATCGCCCTCGCTGGCCTTTTGCAGGTACAGTTGGGCGTCTTCGAAGCGGCGGGAGGCGAAGGCGTTTATGCCCAAGGCATAATTGGTTATGGCCGCGTCCGCGCCCAGCGACAGGGCGTTCTGGTAGTAGCTGTCCGCCAGCGCGTAATCGTTGCGGGCATAGGCTATGAGGCCCAGATAGTAATGGGGTATGTAGCTGGCGCTATTCTTGGCCAAGGCCTGGGCGAATATCTTCGCCGAGCTCTCGATATCCTTGTCGCCGTAGGCCTTAACGCCGTTGCTCACCAGTTCCGCGAAGGTCTTCTGGCCCTCGAGGTAGCTTGAGAAGTCGGCTTCCACCGCTACGCTTGAATGCCAGCGCCTGAAGAAGTCGCGCAGGGCTAGCTGGTTCTCGTCCAGGGTAGCGTCCTGTTTGAGCAGGGCTATGGCGTCCCATATGAAGCGGTTATAGCGGCGGTCAGGGCTGTTCACGAAGAAGGACACGAGGGCCCAGGACTGGGGATAGAACACATCTAAGCCGGTACTCGCTTCGTCGGCGCTTACCAGGAAGATGCGCTCGATAGGATAGAGGGAACCCTGCGATTTTAGGAGCTTAACCGTCTCAAGCCACGCGGTGTTTTCGACATACTCGACGAGGCCGGTGGCGGGATTGGCCTTGGAACGCTCGAAGTACACGGCGAAGCCTTCGCGCATCCAGAGCGGAGGCTCATGCACGAACGCCTTAAGGAACTGCACGAAGCCCTGGTGTGCAAGGGAGGCGTCGAATTCCTCGGCGTTTTCCTTAGCGAAGACCACCAGTTCGGAGCGCTCCGCCGTGGGGTAGTGCAGGTACACGAAATCATCCTTGCTCTGGCCTATGACCTTATTGAGGTAGGCGTCGAAGGCGTCTTTCGTGGAAAAGCTCCGTACGGTGAGCGGAGCCTTGAGGCTGCTCTCGTCGAAGCGGAAATACTCGTTGTATACGTCGAACAGGCCCTCTAGGGTCTTCCCGAGCGTGCCCGCGGCCGTCTGGCCCGCGTCGGACCATACGCTGTAGCGTTTGGTGCTAGCGCTGGCAAGGGCGGTACCCTGTGCCCATGCGCCGGCAGCCATAACCAGGATAAGCGAAACAATGGCAACTTTTCTCTTCATAGTACCCTCCGTGGTCCTTCTGATCGTAATCTTCCGGCGCTCGCTTGTCAAACGCCGCCTGAGCGCGCCGCTACGGCCCGCCGCCTACTTGTTCTTGAAACGGTCTATGACCAGATTCACTTCCTCTATCAAAATACCGGTAAAGCGCTCTATGTTGTCTATAATATATTGCTGCAAATTATGAATATTGCCGGAAAGTTGCGTGCCATAGGGCAATTCTATCACGATTGTGAGCCTATATCCCTGGGAATCCGATCGTACGGTGATTTTCTGTATGCGTATGGCATCGTCGAATTCGTCCACGCAGTGGATGACCATCTGGGATAAGGCTGATTCGGATATGGCCACCCTGCCCCGCTTGGCGAACTCGGGGCGCACCACGGATTTTTCGTAGAGTTTGGGCGTACGCACCGAAGCGCCCATATTGCGCTGCAGAAAGACGCGCACGCTGTCGTAGAAAATGCGCGGATAGCTGCGCTTTATTTCGATGGCGGGCACGGGTATGACGTGCTTGCCCTCCACTTTGCGGGACTGTATGGCCGTCTCTATATCCTGCCTGCTGGCTATATCCTCGATTTTTATGATCTTGTGCGGATGCAGTATCTGCAGGCGCTCCGCTATCTTGTTCACCATCTTTTCCGAGGTGCCGATGAGCAGGATCTTCTTCCAGCGCAGCCTCTGCAGGGCCTTGGCCACCTCGTCCCGGTGGGCCTTCTCGTGGAACAGTGCGGTCTTCACCGCCGCCATGTACAGCTTTTCGCGCTTGGCGGACTTGCCGGCTACGATGGCGTCGCCCTGTATGAGCAGGCCGTCGTCTATGATGAGGTCTATACCGTATTTTTGCGCGACGAGCTTTGCCCTGAAGCTCTTGCCGGTGCCGCTTTCGCCTACCAGGGCGAATACGCGTACGCCGCGCCAGAGCCAGAACATATCGTGAACGAGCTTAAGCATGGCCATCCTATGCGCTGCGAGGGCTTCAAGCCCGCGCCAAAGTGCGTCTTCTTGTATTATCGGCGTAAACTCCAGCTTTTCCTTACCGATAATGTTATGGGGTGGAACAATGGACACAAAAAAGCTTGAGCGTTTTCTTACCGCGGCCTCGGACCTAAGCTCTTCGCTCGACGCCTTCGTGGACGAGCAGCGCAATGTGAGCAAGGCGGTGCGCGCCAAGGATTGGGCGGCCCTGGAACAGGCCCTTGCCCAGGCTAACGCCGCTTCCGAGCTCGTGGCCTTCGGCGAGGAGGAGCGCAACCAGGCGTGGGGCCAATTGCTCGCCGAGCTTGGCCTGCCCGCCGAGTCGAGCGTGTTCCGCGCGTCGCTATCGCTTCCCGTGGCGGCCAGGTCCAGCCTTACCGATAGCTACCGCGCGCTGCGGCTTTCGGCCATGCGCGCGCGCATAGAAAACGACGCCTTGGGCAGCTTCGTAGGCTCAAGCGCGTCGATACTGTCAAAAACCATTGAAGAGCTGTTCCCCGACAGAAAAGGCCGGGTATACGGCAAGAGCGGCAAGCCGCGAGCGCTCGGCTCCGACGCCCTGGTTCTCAATACAGCGTTTTAGATCGTCGCAAGCGTTTGCGCGCCGCTCGGAGGTAGAGCATGAATTCGACCTTTATGGGATTGGAAATAGGGAAGCGCGGCCTCATGGCCCACGCCCAGGGCCTCAATACGGTAGGCCACAACCTCACCAACGCGTCCACCGAAGGCTATTCGCGCCAACGGGTGGAATTCGTCACCATGGAGCCGCTCTACGCCCCGCATCTCAATAGGGAGCACACGCCGGGCCAGATAGGCCAGGGCCTCCTCGTGGGCCGCATAGAGCGCGTGCGCGACGAACTCCTTGAGGGCCGCATCGTAGCGCAGCAGGGCGGCGTGGGCTACTGGGACACCAGGAACAAGTACATGCGCATGCTCGAGCAGATATACAACGAACCCACCGAGGTGTCGGTACGCAGCCAGATGGACCGCTTTTGGGATTCCTGGCAGGAACTGTCTCTTCATCCTTCGGAGAGCGCCCCGCGCGAAGCCGTGCTCCAGCGCGGCAAGACCCTGCTGGACGCCGTGCACGAGCAGTACCGCAGGCTGTCGACCACGCGGGACATGCTCGACGAAGACATCATGATAGTCACCGCCCAGGCGAACGACCTTGGCAGGCAGGTGGCCAAGCTCAACGAGGAAATCGTCAAGGTGGAGGCCATGGGCGACCGGCCCAACGACCTGTACGACCGGCGCGACCTGCTCGTGGAGAAATTAGGCAAGCTCGTGCCCGTGACGGTGGACAAGCGCGACCCTAACGAGTACATGGTCCACGTGAACGGTCAGGTATTCGTGCAGGGCAAGATAGCGCGGGCCTTTGACCTTACCACCGGCGCCGAAAACGAAGGGCATCCCAACCTTATATGGAAAGATACCGGCGATGCCGCCGGCGTGAGCGGGGGCAGCCTCGGCGCGCTCTTCGAATTGCGCGACGTGGACGTACGCAAGGAAATCACCTCGCTCGACACGATGACCCTCAATTTCACCGATTTGGTGAACGAGGTGCACCGCAAGGCCTACGGCCTCAACGGCAGGACCGGCGTGGACTTCTTTACCGAGCATCCCCGCGTCAATAACGTGGCGGGCAACTACGACCGGAACGGCGACGGCGAATACGACTCGAGCTACCTCTACCGCATGAACGGCTCCAATGCCCTGGCCCCCCAGGAGCAGATAGGGAGATCGGAAGAGC
>JBFZES010000150.1:0-6865 GCA_041306725.1 Spirochaetaceae bacterium
TGCGGTAAGCGTTATTGATGCGCGCGCACGTTTCCGTAGCTTTTTTCTGCGCTACCGGGTCCGCGCCATGGCGATCCGGGTGATGCTGCTTGAGGAGTTTTTTATAGGCGGAGCGAACGGCCTCAAAGGTCGCGCCATAGGAGAGGCCAAGCGCGGCATAGGCTTGGCTGAGCTTGGCGGGAGGGGCGGATGGACCGGATGGGCCGGATGAAGGCCTATAGCCCCGCCTGGCGCGGGCTTCTTCTTCCGTGCGCGCCCTTGCTTCGCGCTCCGCGCGCAGGCGCTCGGTCTTTTCCCGGTCATCGTCTAGAAAAGCGTCGAGTTCCTCCATGGCGTCGTCTAGGAAGGGATCGGCCGAATGCCGCCTGCCTGCGTCGCCGAAGGGCTTCTCGCCGCCAAAAGGCCTATCGCCCTCGTCCTCGCCTGAAACGAATGAGCGCAAGAGCGTTCCTAGCCTGTCGAAGAATTGGTCCACGGTCGTCCTCTTAGCCTCGATACTGAATGCCGCGCTTGCGGTTAAAATACTCGCTACCTGTTATACTGTACCTAATGTGGGGGCCAGCGGCAAGGGTCTTGGCCCCAAAGCCCGCATGCGCAGGGGGAAAAGGCCATGGCCGCGCAGTCCGAACTTATAGCGGTCTATGGGGCCGCCAACGTCGATATTCAGGGGCACAGCGCCGCTCCCTTCAAGCCTGGCGACTCGAATCCCGGCTACTCCTCAAGCACCCCTGGAGGCGTGGGACGCAACATAGCCGAGAATCTGGCGCGCTGGGGCGCGAGGGTTGAATTGGTATCGGTATTCGGCGACGATGAGCTCTCCCCCTTTATACAGGCTTCGTGCACGGATCTGGGCATAGCCATAGAAGAGTCCCTGTTCCTGCAAGGCGCGGTTTCGCCGCGCTATCTCTGCCTCCTAGACGCTGACGGCGGCTTAATAGGGGCGGTGGCGGCCATGGACGCCCTGGAGCGCTTCGGCCCCGACGAACTGGCCCGGCGTTTCGGGCCGGGCGACCGGGCGGCGGTCGTGGTGCTGGATGCCAATCTGCCCGCCGCTACCCTCGCCATGGCGGCAAAGCGCTGGGGGGGCAAGCCCCTCCTCCTCGATACGGTGTCCCTCGCCAAGGCGCCTAAAGCACTAAACCTGCTTCCCCTGCTGACGATGATCAAGCCCAACAGGGCGGAAGCCGCCCTGCTCGCCTCTCTGGCGGGCTTTACCGGGGCAGCCGGCGACCCGACAGCTGGCCTGCGGGCGGAAGAGGCACAGGCTTGGCATTCCGCGCGCAGCCTAAGAAGGGCCGGCTGCGCTGAGGTATTCGTCACTTTAGGATCGGGGGGCTTACTGTGGTGCGGCGCTGAAGGCGAGGGCATAGCCAGGCCCCTGCCTTTGCCCGTGCGCAACGTGTCGGGCGCGGGCGACGCCGCGGCCGCCGCCCTTGCATGGGCCGCCGCCAAGCATTATAACTCAGAAGGTAAGGCTCGCCTCGCTATAGCGGCGGCCAGCTTGTGCTCTACATCGCTGGGCTCCGTGCATAACGGCGCGGACTCAGGCAGCTTGGCTTTACACGCGCAAGGAGTACGCATTGAACGCCTTTCTTGACCTCAGCCCCGAACTGCGCGATGCCCTCGAAAAAGGCAAGCCGGTCGTGGCCCTCGAGTCGACTATCATATCCCACGGCATGCCCTATCCGCGCAACGCCGAGACGGCCCTTGCCGTCGAGAGGGCGGTACGCGAGGCCGGCGCTATACCCGCCACGATAGCCATACTGGGCGGCAGGCTTAAGGCCGGGCTTAGCGAAGAGGAAATTAGGCGTCTAGGCGAGCTCGGCCATGGCGTGGCGAAGGTAAGCAGGCGCGATATAGCCGGCATAGTGTCTGAAGGTTCAGACGGCGCAACCACCGTGGCCGCTACCATGATCATCGCGGCCATGGCCGGCATTCGGGTATTCGCCACCGGAGGCATAGGCGGCGTGCACCGCGGCGCGGAGCTGAGCATGGATGTATCGGCCGACCTCGACGAGCTGGGCAGGACCGACGTGGCCGTCGTATGCGCCGGCGCGAAGAGCATACTGGACATAGCTAAGACCCTCGAATACCTGGAAACCAAGGGCGTGCCGGTACTGGTGTACCGCGGCGACGAATTCCCCGCCTTCTATACGAGCAAATCCGGCGTACCCGCCCATTCACGCATGGATGAAGCCGCCGCCATTGCCTCCATGCTTAAGGCCAAATGGGCGCTTGGCCTGTCCGGCGGCGCCGTCATAGCCAATCCCATACCGGCCGAGCACGAAATGGACCCCTTGGTCATAAACGAGGCCATAGACCGCGCGGTGGCGGAGGCCTCTTCTCGAGGCGTGCGGGGCAAGGACGTCACGCCCTTTCTCCTGGCCCGGGTAAAGGACCTTACCGGCGGGGACAGCCTGGAATCCAATATCGCCTTAGTCATGAATAACGCGCGGCTGGCGGCCGCCATCGCTATAGAGTACGCCAAGTTATGAGCGCGCACGCCTGCCGACGCGCCGCTCTGGCCTGTGCGCTCCTGTGCGCCCTGATAGGCGCGGGCGCCGAAGAGCGGGCCGTGCGCTTTATAAACCTGGGCGTGCGGGAAGGCTTGGCCAACGCTAGCGTATCGAGCCTGGTACAGGACGCGGCGGGCTTCATATGGATAGGCACGCAGGGCGGCCTGCACCGCTGGGACGGCAACTCCTTCGCCATTTACGAGAACGAGCCCTTCGACGATCAGAGCCTGCCGCATAATCTCATACAGACTATGTACTTGGACGAAGACGGCTATACGATTTGGCTGGGTACCTACGGCGGCCTCACGCGCTTCGATACCCGCAGCGGCCGTTTTGAAACCTGGGCCCACGACCCGGACGATCCGCGCTCGCTCGTAAACGACGTGGTCGTGGCCATAGCCAGGGACGCGAACGGAGCCCTTTGGGTGGGCACCTTAGAGGGGCTCGAGCGCATGGAAGAGGGCGGCTTCGTCCACTACAAGGCAGAGCCCGATAAGCCTGGCGGCCTAGGCGGGCCGGTCATACGCTCGATTTTTAAGGACTCGGCGGGGCGGCTCTGGATAGGCAGCTCGGGCGGCGGCCTCCATCGCTACCTGCCCGAAAGCGACTCGTTTCTCCGCTATGGCACGAAGGAGGATACGCAGCCCCGCCTTCCCTCCGACTATGTGTTCGACATACGCGAGGATGCTGAGGGCTCCCTGTGGCTCGGGCTCTGGTATTATGGCATAGCGCGCTTCGAACCCGACGCCGGGCTCATTGAAGGCTACCCGCTTGCCGACGACCGCGTGTATTTCATCAACGTGGCCGAAGAAGGCTACGTACGCGCGGGTACCTGGGGCGGCGGCCTCTTCGAGCTCAATAAGGCGAGCGGCGCCCTGCGGCGTTTTGGCAAGAGCGACGACGAGGCCTGGTCGCTGGCCCACGACACCATGTACTCCATGCTGGTCGACCGCTCGGGCGAGCTCTGGGTGGGCAGCAACGGAGGCGGCCTTTCCCATATGCTCCGCGACCCCGAGAGCTTTTCCATCTTCGAGCACAAAGAGTCCGATCCCGTCAGCATAGGCTCGGGCAAGGTGACCGCTCTGCTTGAGGACAGCGCCGGCCGCCTGTGGGTAGGCTCGTATAACGGAGGGCTTTCGCGGCTCGATCCCGGCAAGAAAGGCTTCATCCGTTACCGCTATGATAAAAACGACAGGCGAAGCCTTCCTAACGATATCGTTACCCGGGTATATGAGGATAGCGCGGGCGGCATATGGGTACTCACCAATGCCGGCATGGCCCGCTACGACGAAAGGCGCGACGATTTTGAGCGCCACGCGCACCTAGCCGGAGACCCCGACAGCCTCGCGGACGACGTGCTCTACGCCATGCTCGAAGAGCCGGGCAGCGGCAATTTCTGGATAGGCAGCTACACGCATGGGCTTGAATACTGGGACCGCGCGGCCGATCGCTTTATGCATTTTCCCGCGCGTAAGGGCGAGGAAGGCGCGCTGGGGGACAACCTGGTATACGACCTTGCCTACGATGGCCAAGGAAGGCTCTGGGTGGGCACCAATGGAGGCCTCTTCCGCCACGAGGGCGGCGGCCGCTTCAAGGCCTACCTGCCCGACAAGGACGACCGGAGCAGCCTTCCGTCGCGCATAATCCGCGGCCTCTTGTACTCGTCAGACGGCGGCCTCTGGATAGCCACCAACGGCGGCGGCGTGGCCAAATACCAGCCCGATACCGATTCCTTTCGCTACTGGACCAAGCGGGACGGCCTGCCGTCCAATGTCGTCCTGGCCATGCAGGAAGGCTCGGATGGGCAGATTTGGGCGTCTACGGTAACGGGCCTGTCCTTTTACGAGCCCGCCTCGGGCCGTTGGCGTCCCTTCGGCGGGCCGAGCGACCTGCGCTACAACGAATTTACCGTAGGCAACGCCGCGGGCAAGGATGGGCGGCTCTACTTCGGCGCGGTGAACGCCGTATATCGCGTGGATTCAAGGCTCGTCATACGCAGGGATTTCCTTCCGCCCGTGCGCTTAACGGGCGTTTTGATCGATAACCAGGCTAACCCGCTCTCCGCCAGCCCCTGGCTCCTCGACGAGCTGACGCTGCCCTGGGACATGGGCAGCATAGCGTTTACCTTCGCGGCGCTCGACTACCGCGATCCCTCGCGCAACCAGTTCGCGTACATGCTGGAGGGCCTGGACGAGGATTGGACCTTCAGCGGTTCCCGCGATTACGCAGGCTACACGAACCTAAGCCCGGGGCGCAGCTACGTATTCAGGGTGAAGGCCTCCAATAATGAGGGCGTATGGAACGAAGACGGCGTGGCCCTGCGCCTGCGCGTGCAGATGAGCCCCTGGTTTTCCTGGTGGGCCGTGGCCCTGTACGCCCTTATCCTTGCCGGTTTCGTGTGGCTGATCCTGACCCTGCGCAGCAAAGCCCGGCTGCGCGGAGAGGTATACGAATTATCCAGGCTTAAGGGCGAGCTTGAGGAAGCCAATGTGAAACTGGAGGAGCTTGCCTCCCATGACGGCCTTACCGGGCTTTTGAATCGGCGCTCGCTTAACATAGAGCTCGAGCGGCGCTTCAAGGCCGCCCTGGCCCTGCGCGAGCCGCTCGCCATGCTCATGGTGGATATCGACTGCTTCAAGCCCTACAACGACCATTACGGCCACCAGCTAGGCGACGAGGCCCTGATGGCCGTCGCCAAGGGCATACGGACCGCCCTTGAGCGGCCGCAGGACAGCGTGGCGCGCTATGGCGGCGAGGAGTTCGCCGTCATACTGCCGGGAACCGAGCTGCCGGGAGCCTTAAAGGTGGCAGAACGCATACGGTCGGGCATAGCCGAGCAAAAGCTCCCGCACGAGAACTCCACGGTCTTGCCCGTGGTGACGGTAAGCGTAGGGGCCGCGGAATTCCGGCCTGAGCCGGGCATGGACCCCGCCGGACTCCTGGCTATGGCGGACTCGGCCCTCTATAGGGCTAAGGACGCGGGACGCAATCGCGTAGCCTCTTGAACTTTTCAACGCCGGCAAGGACGTGCTATAGTCCTTGCCATGGCAAAGATTAGCGCTCATCAGTACGACGAATCGAAAATAAAGACCCTTTCCTCCCTTGAGCACATACGCCTGCGCACGGGCATGTACATAGGAAGGCTGGGCTCGGGCGCCATTCCCGACGACGTCATTTACATACTCCTTAAGGAAGTAGTGGACAACGCCGTCGACGAATACATCATGGGCTACGGCAAGAGCGTAAGCGTGGCCATACGCGACGGGCTCATAGCCGTGCGGGATCGCGGCAGGGGCATACCCTTAGGCAAGGTCATAGACTGCGTTTCAATAATCAATACCGGCGCCAAGTATAACGACGACGTGTTCCAGTTCTCCGTAGGGCTTAACGGCGTAGGCACCAAGGCGGTAAACGCGCTTTCGAGCCGTTTCCGCGTCGTGTCCTACCGCGAAGGGAAATACTTCGAGGCGGTTTTCGAGCGCGGCGTGCTCAAGAAACAGCAGGAAGGCAACGCGGCGCGAGAGCAGAACGGCACCCTGGTGGAATTCGTACCGGATCCCGACATCTTCGGCGAGTACGCCTATAACATGGAATTCGTCGAAAAGCGAATGAGGCACTACGCCTACCTTAATTCCGGGCTTACCCTTGAGCTTAATGGCCAGGGCTTCCAGAGCGAGAACGGGCTCTTGGACCTGCTCAAGGACGAAACGGGCGAGGACGTGCTCTACGACGCCGGCTATTGCCGTGGCGACAAGATAGAGTTTTCCTTTACCCACACCAATAACTACGGCGAGGAATATTTTTCCTTCGTGAACGGCCAATACACCTCGGACGGCGGCACCCATCTGTCCGCCTTCAGGGAGGGCTTCCTCAAGGCCGTCAACGAGTACTATCAGGCATCCTACAAGGGCGAAGACGTTCGCGAGGGCATAGCGGCCGCCGTGGCGGTAAAGCTCAAGAACCCAATGTTCGAAAGCCAGACGAAGAACAAGCTGGGCAACGGCGACATAAAGCCTTGGATACTGCAGGAGGTTAAGCGGGGCGTGGACGACTACCTGCGCCGCAATCCCGTGGCCGCCAAGCGCCTGCAGGAGAAGATAGCCAACAACGAAAAGCTCCGCACCGAGCTCAACGTGGTAAAGAAGGAAGCGCGCGAGGCGGCCAAGAAGATTGAGCTCAAGATACCCAACCTGAAAGACTGCAAGCTGCATCTAGGCGACGGGCCGGACGGCGAGCGCTCTACCATCTTCCTTACCGAGGGCAAGTCGGCTTCGGGTTCCATGGTAAGCGCGCGCGACGTGATGACCCAGGCTATCTTTAGCCTGCGCGGCAAACCCGAGAAGATGTAC
>JBFZES010000151.1:0-3296 GCA_041306725.1 Spirochaetaceae bacterium
GGGGAGCCGTGCCGGTGGTGGCAAAGCCGGCGAAGCGGCGCACGCTCTTGCCTTCGAAGCTCTCTGGCGCGCAGAGCAGGGCCTCGAGGCGCGGATTAAGCTCGTGGGCCGCGTCGTCCACGAGGTCTAAGACGCAGGGGGCCGCGTATTTTCTGCCTAGGTGGTATATGTAGTTTATGGCGTCCGACACGATGGTGCCCGTCTGGCCGGGTTTTTGCCAGGGCAGGGTGGCGCGCTGCAGGGCCATGGATAGGCAGCCCACTTCCTGCTCCAGGCGGAATTGCTCGTAGGATATGAGGCGCATATTGGCCAGGAGGCTGATGCAGGAGCTTAAGAGGCCGTTAAGCGCTTCAGGCTGGAAGAGAGCCAGGAAGGAGCGGTCGTCGCTTATCCAGAGTTGGCCGCCATGCTCCTGTATGAGAGTGTTGGCTATGCCTAAGGCGCTGCCCTTGAGCCTGCTGAAGCGCCCTTCGCCGAGCCTGGTGCGCAGTCCCTCGGCGTCCCATATGCCTAAGTAAAGCACGAGGAGTTCGTAGCTTTTGCCCTCGACCATGCTGTTCCAGCTCTGGAACGCGGGCATCCTGGACTTATGGCCCTTCGCCTTGGACCCAAGGGCGTCGTTGCGCGCCGCGTACGCGAGCACGGCCTCCACGCGCTGGATGTTTATGAAGCCTTCCGTGGCCTCCGGCCCTATATAATCGAGGGCCCCGGCATGGAAGAGGGCGGCGGGGTCGCTTATGACGCGGCCTCGGTCTATGACGGCCCAGTGCAGCCTGCGCGCGGCGGAAAGCCGCTCGATGAGCTCGGGCAGGGAACGCCGGCCCACGGACGCGAAATCTATGTAGAGCAGGAGCTCGGCCGGCGGCTCGGCGAGCAGCTCGTCGAGTTCCACCGGCGAGGCTCGGCGCGGCTCCATGCCGCCGAAGAGGAGCTCAAGGGCCTTGGTGCGGGTGACGAGCGTTACTTCCATGCTGCCTTCGCCTTCCCGTTGCGCTGAGCCGGCGCGCAGAGCCGTATGGAATAGCTCAGTATTTCGCGCGGGCAATCGTTGCCAAGCGCCACGAAGCAGTCCTTTATGATGCCGTCCACGTGCGGGGCTATGGACGCCGATACGGAAAGGGAGTCGGCCTTGGTGTAGCGTGCCTCTATCTCCACGATTTCCTTGACGATTTCCGCCCGCTGTATTTCGCTGGAATCCTCGCTGT
The DNA here is from genome assembly GCA_041306725.1 of Spirochaetaceae bacterium. Lineage (GTDB taxonomy): Bacteria > Spirochaetota > Spirochaetia > Treponematales > UBA12059 > UBA5200. The sequence goes on from JBFZES010000151.1 coordinate 1,206, forward strand.
AGGGTATGAAGCCCGCGTGGGCTGCCGCCCGTATCTGCAGGGGCCTGTCCAAAGGGTTAAGGCTCAAGTTGTATACCAGGAGCTCGTTTAAGAGTTCCATGCCGCAGAGCACGGCGCTCATATTGGGGTGGCCGTAGCTGAACGCGGCGAGCCCCCCGTCGCCTTCCCACAGCCAGAGCCTGCCGCGCCGCTTTTCCACGATGCGGGTTATGAGCTCGCGCAGGCTGTCGTAGGCGAAGGCGATGTTCTCTTCGCTATTATTGCGCACCAGGCGGGAATTGCTGACTATGTCCACCCGCAACAGGGTTATGGGATACTCCTGGCCTACCTTGAGCCGCCCCCAGCCCTGGCTGCGCTGCTTGCGCGGATCCTCGTAAAAGAGCTCGGATTCAGGATCGAGGAGGAAGCCCTCGAACTCCATGCCTTTGATGATTTCGTCTATGCCGGCTATGTTGTACTGCTTGCCGCGGAAGCCGTGGCGGTCGGCGCGCACGAGCCATTCTACGAGCTCTATGAAGAGGCCCGCATCGTTAAGGTCCAGCACGATGCGATTGACCGCGTCCTGCACGGGCACGGGCACGGAAGGGGGAAAGCCCATGCGCTCGTTGACGTTGTAGCCTTCTATGAAGTCGCGGGCCAGCCTGAGGGACAAGTCCATCCCCAGAGATAAATAGAGAGTTCGTATGACGTTGAGGACGACGGGACTCTTAATCCGCATTGTAGCCCTTTAAACTTTCTGTATATACGGCAGAGGCGCCGATGAAGGCGCGTATGCCCTTACTATGTGATGCTTACAATAATAAACCACTTTTAATGCATTACCAATCGCTAAGCGCGTTCCCGCGAAAAAAAAAGCTGTGGCGCCGAGCTGAGCGCTTGCCCCTTTTCTGCCGCGATAGTTCAAATAGTAAAATGACGTTTCAAATATTGTAGAAATGTGGGCTAAACTACTTGCGTAGCTTCGTAATTATGGTATACTGCGCTATCGAAACCATTAACAACCTTCCATAAGGAGCTGGCATGCCCCATACCGTACTCGTCATTAATCCGGGATCCACCTCGACCAAGATCGCTATTTTCCAGGATCAGGCCGAGCTCTTCTCCGAGAACGTGGCGCATTCGGCCGAGGAGATCGCGGCATTCCACAACATAGCCAGCCAGTACGCCTTCAGGGAGAAGCATATACGCGACGCGCTAGCCCGGCGCGGATTCGACTTAAAGAATCTCGACTGCGTGGTAGGCCGCGGTGGGCTCCTCAAGCCCATACCCGGCGGCGTGTACGCGGTAAGCCAGGCCATGAAGGCCGAGCTCCTCGACGCGAGCAACGGCGAGCACGCGTCGAATTTAGGCGGCCTTATCGCGGACGCCCTGGCCGCGGAAATCGGCGTGCCCGCCTATATCGCCGACCCGGTAGTGGTGGACGAGCTCGACGACGTGGCCCGCGTATACGGCCACAGGCTCTTCCGCAAGCGCAGCATCTTCCACGCGCTCAACCAGAAGGCCGTGGCCAGGCGCTGGGCGCGCGAACAGGGAAAAACGTACGAGGACGTGAACCTTATCGTCGCCCACATGGGCGGCGGCGTATCCGTGGGCCTGCATAAAAAGGGCAGGGTGGTCGACGTGAACAACGCCTTAAACGGCGAAGGCCCGTTCAGCCCCGAGCGCGCGGGTACCCTCCCGGCCGGCGAGCTTGCCCGGCTCTGCTTTTCCGGCAAGTATGGCGAGAAGGACGTGCTTAAGATGATAACCGGCCAGGGCGGCCTCGTGAGCCTGGCCGACACCAACGACATGCGCGTGCTCGAGGCCCGCTTCTTCGCCGGAGAGCCCGAAGCCGTGCTCATATACGAGGCCTTCGTGTACAACGTGGCCAAGGCCATAGGCGCCTTGGCGGCGGCGGCGGCGGGCAGGGTGGACGGCATCATCATTACCGGCGGCATAGCCTACGGCAAGCCCATTCAGGAAAAGCTCAAGGCTCTCTGCGGCTGGATAGCGCCCTTTACCGCCTATCCGGGCGAGGGCGAATTGGAAGCCCTGGCGCAGGCGGGCCTGGCAGCCCTTACGGGCGAAATACAGGCGCGGGAGTACCGATAG
>JBFZES010000152.1:0-16681 GCA_041306725.1 Spirochaetaceae bacterium
GGGGAAAAAAAGCGGCCGCCACGGGGGCGGCCGCTCTATTCTAGCAAAGGGACATTTACTTGGCGGGAACCTCGGATACCTTGAGGGTTCCGGCGGATATCTTCTGGGCGTACTCCTTGACCGTGGCAACGATGGCCGCGGACAGGTTGGGGTTGACGTCGGGGATGCCTACACCATTGTTCTTAAGGGAGAACACCATAACGGTGCCGCCGGGGAACTGGCCGTCGAAGGTCATCTGGGCCACGGTCTCGGCCGCTACGTCCACGCGCTTCATCATGGAGGTGAGCACGGCGGACTTGGTGCCGTACACGCCGTCGTTGTACTGGTCTTTGTCCACGCCTATGGCCCAGCGCATGTCGCCCTTCTCGGAGCGTTCCTTGGCTTCCTTGATCATGCCGTTGCCGGTGCCGCCCGCGGCGTGGAATATAATGTACGCGCCGGCGTTGTACTGCTTCTGCGCGAGGGCCTGGCCCTTATCCGGGGCGCCGAAATCGCCGGCGTAGTCGACGAGTATGCGGGCTTCGGGGAACACGGCTTTTACGCCCTGCTCAAAACCGGCCTGGAAGCGTTCGATGAGGGGGAACTGCATGCCGCCGATGAAGCCGAGTATGGTCTTGCCGTCAGCCTTGGCCTTGAGGCCGGCCGCGACGCCGACGAGGTAGGAGCCTTCGTGCTCGGAGAATACCGCGCTGACTACGTTGGGCTTCTGCACCACGGTGTCGATAACGAGCAGCTTCTGCTGGGGATACTTGTCGGCCACTTCGCCCATGGCTTTCTCGAAGAGGAAGCCGGGTGCCACGATCAGGTTGAGCTTCTCGTCGGCAAAGGTGGAGAGGTTGGGCACATAGTCGGCCTCGGCGGAGGACTGAAGGTATTTATAGTCGCTGCCCTGTTTTAGGCCCTTGGACTTGGCGAAGCGCACGACGCCTTCCCAGGTGCTCTGGTTAAAGGACTTGTCGTCGATACCGCCCAAGTCGGTAACGAGGCCAACCTTGAACTTGGCGGCGCCGGCGGGAGCGGCTTCTTTGGTGCCCGTGGCGAACACGGCGACGGTCGATACAATGAGGAGCAGGGCTACAAGAATGGAAATCTTGGATTTCATTTAAAGCCTTCCTTCACGTTTATGGAACATACGGAGGCGTAAAGCCTCCGTCCCGGCCTCGCGCGGAGGGCTTTGAGGCGCTCCATGCTGAACTAGGGCCTAGCATCATACAACACAAAAAAACAGAATACAAGCAAAAAACGCCTGATTGCCTAAACCTCGGCCGAGCCGCCCTAGAGGCGTCCCAGATAGTCGGCCAGTGCTCCCGAGTTCGTAGGCACGGCAAAATCGCCCCGCTTAAGCCTCTCCGCCAGAGCCGCGAGCAGGGCGGCATCCGCTTCATTCAGGTCGGGGATGAGGTAGCCCACCCCGTCGTTGGCCAAATCGAAGCTCTTATAGCCGCCCACCAGGCGGAAGCCGTCCATGAGGTCCTTGCAGGGCTCGTACACGGCCCTATCCACCCGCTTCAGGGCCGAGCCCAGCACGAGGCCGGATAGGGCGCGCAGGGAAGGGTCGGCGCTGTCGGCGTAGGCTTTGTTCAGGTCGGCGTCGGCGCCTATGAGCTTCCTGCCAAAGCGTTCGGCGCTCTCGGCCACGCCCCGGTTGGATGCGCCCGCGGCGGCGAAAACCAGCGCGGCATTGCCCTGCTGGTAGAGTACCGAGGCGAATTCCGAAGCCCGCTTAGGGTCGACGTAGGCATCGGCGCTGCGGCCGACGAAGGCATAGAGCACGGAACCCGTAGGCCGCAGGCCGGGATTGGTGGCGGCCGCTCCGGCGCTAAAGCCGTTTAAATACTTCTGGCTAAGGGGCAGGTCCATGCCGCCCACGAAGCCCAGCTTAGAGCCCGGGGCAGCCCGCGCGGCGTACAGCCCCGCGTAGGCACCCATAAAAAAGGCCGCTTCGTGCTCGGCGAACTGCACGCAGGCGAGGTTGGACCCGGCGCTCAGGTCCGGCACGTGCCCGTCCACGAGCAGAAAATCGGTTTTAGGATAATCGCGGGCCACGGCGGCCATGCTGTCCGAAAAGAGGAAGCCCAGGGCTATGACGAGGTTGCGGCCCTCCTCGGCGAGGCTGCGCACCAGGGCTTCGCGGCTATCGGAGGCGTCGCGCAGCTCGAGCACATACACGTCCACGTTGGCGCCGAAGGCCGCGCCTTCGTCGCCTATGATGCGGCCGCGCTGCTCGCGCGCGAACTGGACGAGCCCCTGGTAGGCCAGCATGTTGGAGGCCAGGTCGGCGCGCCCGCCCAGGTCGAGCACCAGGCCAATAGAGGGGACGGCGCCTTCCTCCAGCACGGGGGCGCGCGTTTCCTCGACCGCGCAGGAAGCGAGCAATACGAGGGCTATGGGCACTACCAACAAACGAGCGATACGCATACGCAGCCCTCCTTACTCACGGTAAAATACCTTATTCCGGCAATTCCGCCACAATGGCGACGCCGCTTGAGGCGCCTAGGCGATCAGCGCCCGCCTCCAGCATCTGTATGGCGTCATGGTAGCTGCGTATGCCGCCGGATGCCTTAACCTTGAGCTTGTCGCCCACGGTCTTGCGCATGAGGCGCACGTCGTCGGCGCTCGCGCCGCCGGTGCCAAAGCCGGTGCTGGTCTTGACGAAATGCGCGCCGGCCTTCATGGCCGCCTCGCAGGCGCGCACCTTTTCGGCGTCGTTTAGGTAGCAGGTCTCTATGATTACCTTTACGACTGCCTTATCGGCCGCCTTGACGACTTCGCGTATATCGTCCTCTACGGCCTTCCATTCTCCGGACTTGGCCGCGCCTATGTTGATGACCATGTCCACTTCGTCGGCGCCCTGCTTAACGGCGAGCCGCGCCTCCTCGGCCTTTATGGCGCTGGCGTTTGCGCCGAGCGGGAAGCCTATGACGGTGCATACGAGCACCTTGCTGGCCTGCAATTCCTTGGCGCACAGCGGCACCCAGCAGGGATTGACGCATACGCTGGCAAAGCCGTTGGCCTTGGCCTCGACGCAAAGCTCGCACACCTGCTGTTCGGTGGCTACCGCCTTGAGTACCGTGTGATCGATGGTCTTGGCGATGCTCGCCTTGGTCCATTCTTTGGGCATGAATAGCTCCTAGCTGAATATCAAATTTCGAAGCAGCGGGACAGGAAATCCCGCCTCGTCCTTACGAGCTCTTCCAGTTCCGCGCGCATGGCGGGGTTGGCCCGCTCGGCGATCGGATAAATATAGCGTTCGGTTTCGTCGGTATAGCGGCGTATGAACTCCACGTCGGTCGTATAGCCTACGGATATCATATTGCTTATGCGGTCCGCGGCCTTGAGCACCAGCGCGAGCGGCGAGCCGTACTCCAGGATGCGCGTAAGGAACTCGCCCTTGCTCTCCACCTGCCTCCTGGTCACTTCCATGACCAGCTTGAAGACGAGGGGGCTTTCGTCGTCTATCTCCAGGATACGGTCCCGCTCGAAACCGGGTATATCTTCCAAGAGGTCGTGGATGACCGAGGCCTTGAGGAGTATGCCGTCGATATAGCCATAGTCCATGAGTATGGCCATGGTGTCTATCTGGTGGCGGAACATATTGCCGCCCGAGCGCCTGCGCTTGCCTATGAGCGTGGTGGCCAGCTGTATGTAGGGCGCCAGGTGCATTCCCCTGAGCCGGATCATTTCGTCCTGCGCCATGGAATGAGTATCCTGGTTATGCTCAGCGAGGGGCTTGCCCCGGCTATTCATACATCCCCCTATGCCAAGTCCGCCAAGTACTTCTCAAGTTTGGCCACGCGCGCGCGCGCTTCGTCGAGCTTTTCCCGTTCCTTAGCTATAACATCGGCAGGGGCGCTGGATGTAAAGCCCTCATTCGACAATTTAGCGTCTACCCTATCGGCGAATTGCTTTTCCTTATCGGCGTCCTTGCGGAAGCGCGCCGCCAGCTGGGCGGCGTCTACGGCCTCCTTGGCGAAGACATAGCATTCAAAGCCGCGGCCTGCCAGGGCAAGGGCGCCCTCGGGCTTGGCCGTAACGAAGGATACCGACTCTGCGTTCGTGAGCAGGGCCGCGAGCTCCGCGTTCCGCGCCATGAAGCCTTCGTCGTCGCGGCCTAGGTCCAGGCGCACGGCCACCCGCAGCTTCTTCTCGGGCGCTATGCCGAACTCGCTGCGCAGCGAGCGCACGAGGCCCACCAGTTCCTTGAGCGCAGAGAACTGCGCGTCCAGGGCGGGATTTCGGCGCGCTTCCTCGTCCTTGGGATAGGCGCGCACGATGAGCCTGCCCTTGGCGTTGGGCAGCTTGCCGTATATCTCCTCTGTAACGAAGGGTAGGAAGGGGTGGAGCAGCGCCAGCGACTCGGCGAGCACGTCCAGGAGCACCGTTACCGCGCGGTCTCGCTCGGCACCGTCCTCGGAGCGGGTAGACAGCTTGGTAGCCTCAAGGTACCAGTCGCAGAAGTCGTTCCAGAAATACTCGTACACGGCGGAAGCCGCGTCGTTAAAGCGATAGTTGGCCAGAGCGTCTGCCATGGCTTTGGCGGAAGCGCCCAGGCGATGGTATATCCAGCGGTCGGCGTCGTTCAAGGCGGGGCTAAAGACCAGCTCCCGGCCCTCAAGGTTCATAAGGATGAAGCGGCTGGCGTTCCACACCTTATTGGCGAACTTGGAGCCTAGCTTAAAATCGTCCTTATTTATAAGTATGTCCTGCGTCGAGGTATACAGAAACGCCAGGGTAAACTTAAGGGCGTCCGCGCCAAACTCGTCAACGATCTCAAGCGGATCGATGCCGTTGCCCAGGCTCTTTGACATCTTGCGGCCCTGCTTGTCGCGAACCAGGGTAGTCATGCATATATCCTTGAATGGCACCTGGCCGGTGAATTCAAGGCCCGCCATAATCATGCGCGCTACCCAGAAGAATATGATATCGAAGCCGGTCACCAGTGTGCTCGTCGGGTAGAATTTGCGCAGGTCGGCCGTGTCGTTCGGCCAGCCCATGACGCTGAAGGGCCAGAGCCAGGAGCTGAACCAGGTGTCCAGCACGTCCTCGTCCTGCCGCAGCTCCGTGGACTTGCACTTGGGGCATATGGTGGGCTCTTCGCGCTCCGCGCCGAACCAGCCGCAGTGGTCGCAGTACCACACCGGTATGCGGTGCCCCCACCAGAGCTGACGGCTTATGCACCAGTCGCGTATATTCGTGAGCCACTGCTCGTAGGTATGCTCCCAGCGCTGGGGATAGAACTTGACGTCGCCGTCGCGCCAGGCTTTAAGAGCCTTCTCGGCGAGCGGCTTCATCTTTACGAACCACTGCTCGGATAGATAGGGCTCAACCACGGTATGGCAACGATAGCAATGCCCCACCGAGTGCTGTATGGGCTTCTCGGCCACGAAGAGACCTAAAGCCTTAAGATCCTCGACCACGAGCTTGCGCGCTTCCTTGGCCTTAAGGCCGCGGTATTTTTCCGGCACGTTCTCGTTAAGGGTGCCGTCGGGGTTCAGTATGTTTATGCGCTCAAGATTATGGCGATTGCCCACCTCGAAGTCGTTGGGGTCGTGCGCGGGGGTGATCTTCACGAGGCCCGTGCCGAACTCGCGGTCCACGTAGCCGTCGGCTATGAGGGGAATCTGGCGGCCCGCCAGGGGCAGTATGAGGGCCTTGCCAACGAGCGCCTTGTAGCGCTCGTCCTCGGGATGGCAGGCTACCGCGGTATCGCCCAAGAGGGTTTCCGGCCTCGTGGTGGCTATCTCTATGGAACCCGAGCCGTCGGCGTATTCGTAGCGTATGTGGTACATGGCGCCTGAGGCGTCCTCATGCTCCACCTCGTCGTCCGCCAGGGCGGTGCCGCAGGAGCAGCACCAGTTTACCAGGTACTTGCCGCGATAGATGAGGCCGCGCTCGAAGAGCGTTACGAAGACTTCCCGCACGGCGTTGGATAGCCCCGTATCCATTGTAAAACGCTCGCGGCTCCAGTCGCAGGAAGAGCCTATCTTCTCAAGCTGGCTCGTTATGATGGCGTGGTGCTCGTCCTTTACCTTCCAGGTTTCCTCAAGGAACTTCTCGCGGCCCAGTTCGCGGCGCTTTATGCCGCGCTCGCGGAGCTTCTTCTCCACCACGTGCTGGGTGGCTATGCCCGCGTGATCGGTGCCCGGCACCCAGAGCGTGGGCCGCCCCGTCATGCGGTGGTAGCGCACCAGGATGTCCTGCAATGAATTATTAAGGCCGTGGCCCACGTGCAGCACGCCGGTAACGTTGGGGGGAGGTATGACGATGACGAAGGGCTTCTTCGACGCGCCGTCGCGGACGCCCGCATTGGGCTGGAACAGGCCTTCCTTTTTCCATGCCTCATAGATGCGGTCTTCGAATTCTTTGGGGTCGTAGGCTTTCGCGAGCTCGACGGCTTTCATGTGCAGGCCCTCCGGTGATGGGGATACTGTAGCAAAAAGCACCGCGATGTGCAATCGAGCCCGCCCGCCGAGCGAGCGGCCCCTAGCCTAGATCGGGAGCGCCTTCTTCCTTCACCAGTCCCCTCCAGCGGGCTATCTCGTTAAGGTAGCGCAGCGTCGGCCTGTCGCCCGGCAGTATAAGGTCGGCGGCTTCCAAGAAGCTCTTCGCCTCGTCGAAGCGATGGGCATAGTACGCGGCTAGGCCACGCTCGAAGTCGCCCTTTGCCCGGTCCTTGCGCGTTACATAGGCAGGGGGGTCGCAATCGTAAATCTCGAACACGGACACGGCCATGCTCTTGTTCTTTACCTGCACCTTGCCAATGAAACGCATGTGGTACTTGGTGGGATCGGGCAGCGAGGCCAGTATGCGCTCGCTCGTGGCCACCGACAGGCCGTATTCCTTGGACACGCCTTCCAGCCGGCTCGCGGTGTTGACCACGTCTGAGATAACCGTGCCGTCCATGCGAGCGGCCTCGCCTATGGTGCCGAGCATCAGCGGCCCTTCGTGTATGCCCATGCCTATGGATACGGGGCCTAGGCCCCTGCGGCCGCGCTCCTCGTTATAGAGAGCCATCTGCCGCTGTATGTCGAGGGCGCAATCAAGGGCGGCCTCGGCGCCTAGAGGGAAGAGGGCCATGAAGCCGTCGCCCATGTATTTGTCTATGAAGCCGCCGTGCGCGCGCACCGAAGGCCCTGCATGGGCCAGGTACTCATTGATAAAGGAGAAGGTATCCTCGGCGGATAGGCGTTCGGCTATGCGGGTAAAGCCGCGCAGGTCGGCGAACAGCACCGCCATGTCCTGGGCGCTATGGTCGCCCAGATTGATTTCCTCTATAGAGGTCTTTTCAAGAAAGCTCAGGAATTCCTTGGGCACGAAGCGTTCCAGCGACTGATTCACGCGCTTGAGCTCGCCCGACAGGCGCTCGGCCATGGAGAAGGCGCCCGCAAAACGCCGCGTCAGGTTAAGCGATAGGGTAAACAGGAAGCCAACGAGGCCGAGCTGGGTGATGAACACGCCCTGAATCAGGCCCGCCGATATCAGCACGTCATGGACCATGGCGCTAAAAATGAGCAGAAAGCCAAGGCCGAAGAGGCCGGCGCCTTTGCGCTTCCTTACGCCGGCGAAGACTATGCCCGCGGCTATGCCGAGGCCCGTGAGCACAGCCGCCAGCTGATACCAGCGCAGTATGCTGGACGTGAAGAAGCTGGGGGCGACGATTACGATGAGGCCATAGGCTAAGGATACGGCGCCCGCGGCCCACACGGCCCAGGCTGGATACTCGTCGGGAAAGGTAGCCCGCACGAAGGCGGGAAAAAGCATGACGCCGCCGCAAAAGCTCAGGTAGCCGAGCACGAACAGGAGGCGGAACCCCATGCCGGGGAAGATGGCAAGGATGAAATATTCGTCATAGAAGAGCACGCGCAAGCCAAGCACGATGCACAAGAGGCCAAACCACAGCGCGGCCCCGTCCTTGCGCCTGAAGGCATAGAGCCCCAAATAGTACGCGCCCATGGCCAGTATGGCGCCGACGACGAAAAGCTCGTAGGCGACGGCCCTCTCGCGCAAGCCCGCCACGGCCTGCGGCCTGCCGAACATTATGCTGGAGCGAAGCCCTCCGGAGCGGTCGTTAAAATTGGATACATGCAAGACCAGCTCTACGCGCCCCTCAGCGTCGGCGCCGCAGTAAGCCACGCGCGAAAACCAGCCAGGCTCCTCCTCCTCGATGGTGCGGCCGGGCTTGCCATGGGCGTCGACGAGGACGCCATTGGCGTATACCCGCCCGGCGCTCAAAAAGGAATTCAGTTTGAGCGCGTAGGCGCCGCCGGGCTCGAGCCCCTCTATGCGGAGGCGCCAGCTTGCGTAGCCGCGCTCTTCCACCCCGCGCAGCCCGTAGCTCGACCACTCCGCGGGCAGGGTAACGACCGCGTCGGGCACGGGCTGGCCGCCGCCCTGGAACGATACGGGGTCCACGAAGCGCCGCCAATAAAACTCCCATTGGCCATCGAGCGCTATGGGCTCGTCGAGCGCGGCGCCCGACAAGTCGATGGTGCCGCCCGCGCTCAGCACAGCGCCGGAGACCTGGTCGTCGTCGGCTCCCGAGCCTCCCGAACAGGCTACGAGCCCGCAAACGAGCAGGGCCGCAGCTAGGAAGCCACGTCGCTTGGTTTTGGTAGGAACGGCAAGAGGTATACCCGGTGTATGCATGATGCGTTGGAGCATAACATAAAAAACGTTTTTGTAAAATCCACTATCCCGTTGCTTCAGCAAGGGCGGAAGGTTATACTATGCGTGGAGCGTGGGAAGCTTCCCACCCCGGTTTCGTACCACCAGAGCCAGGAGGCTATACTATGGGCGAGAAAAGCAAGCAACCAAAGGAACCAAAAAAGAAACCCCAGAAAACCTTGCTTGAAAAGCGCAAGGAAAAGCGGGAAAAAGCTGACAGCAAGCACGAAGAATAGCCGTAGCCGTTCTTCGCCCGCCTTGCGCGGGTTCCAGGCGCAGCCATCAAGGCTTGCGCCTTTTTTTTATCCGGTATCCGGCCGCTACGCCCGCGTGTTTGCGCGCCGCGGCGGCTACGCCGGGCAAAGAGACGGGTAGCTATGGCAGAATCGCCTTGCGCTCGCCTGCGGGGGGGAGTATAAAGGATGCACCATGCCTCCCGCCCCATCGCAAGAACCGGAAGCCCTGTACAGCTCCTTCGACCATTTCCTTGGCCGCTGGCACGCGCGCATATCGGGCAGGTATAGGTTCCCCATCGTCTTGTCGACCTGGCTGGGCTATGCGCTTATCGTGCTTCTCTTCGGCCCGCGGCTGGCCGTATCGTCCAATTACTTCGTCGTGGTGCCGGTGCTGGCCAGCGCCATAGCCTATGGCTTCTCCGGCGGCTTCATAGCCGGCGGGCTTGGCCTGCCCGCGAACCTGCTCCTCTTCTCGCTCCTTAAGCGCCCCGACTTCTCGCCCGCCTCCAAGCCCATAGCTGAGCTGACCGGCATCGTGCTCGGCTCGGCCCTAGGCTACCTGTCTGACTACTATAAAAAGCTCGAGCGGGAGAGGAGCCTGCGCCGCGAGAGCGAGACTAAGCTGCGGCAGGCACTGCACGACCGGGATATACTGTTCAAGGAACTGCATCATAGGGTTAAGAATAATCTGCATCTGGTAAAAAGCCTTATCAATATGCAAAGCAGGCGAAGCGGGGACCCGGGCTTTAAGAAGGCGGCGGCCGAGCTGTCCGGCCGCGTCATGGCGCTATCCATGGTGCATGAGCAGCTGTATAAATATTCCGAGCTTTCGGCGGTGGATATCGGGAAATACCTGGCCACGCTCGTGCGCGCCATACAGCAAGGCGCGGCGAACCCGCTCTACCCGCCCGTGCTTGAGCTCGATTGCGATAGGCGCGAACTGCCCATGGACAGCGTCGTCCCCTTGGGGCTTATCGTCAACGAAGCCCTCATCAATGCCTTTAAGCATAACGCTCAACAGGAAAGGCCCCTGCATATACGCCTGGGTTTCCGCATGGAAAACGAGCGCTTCATCCTTGAGCTGCGCGACGACGGCATGGGGCTATCAGAAGGGCAAAAGCTGCCGCTGGAGGCGAGCGAGAAGGGCGAAAGCCTGGGCTTAACCCTGATAGCCCTCCTGGCCGGCCAGCTCGGCGGCTCGGTGGCCTACGGGCGCGCTGACGGCTGGACTAGCTTTACCCTGGACTTTCCCGCCGACCAGAATCGCGCCCAGGCGCGGCAGCCGGCCTAGTCCCGTTTTTTCGAGCACGCGGGGCAGAGCCCGTAGAGCTCGAGCCTATGGCCCGTGGACCCGAAGCCATAGCGCTTGTATACCGCTTCCTGGGCCTTCTCTATGGCGGGGTCGACGAACTCCACCACCGCCCCGCAGGATACGCAGGTGAGGTGGTCGTGGTGCGCGTGCCGCCACGCGTGTTCGTATTGGCGGCCGCCGTCGTCGTGGCAGGCCTCGCGCGCGAGCCCGGCGTCCCTGAATAGCTTCATGGCCCTGAAAACCGTGGCTTGGCCTATGCCTGGATCGATTTTTTTGGCCTCGTCGTATACGGCGTCCACGGTCACGTGCGCTTCAAGGGACAGGAAGGCGGCGAGTACCGTCATCCTTGCGCCGGTAAGCTTGAGGCCGCGCTCCCGCAGGTAGCGCTCCAGCACTATGCTCTCGTCTCTTTGCACGCGCACTCCTTTTGCCCGGAAGCTTCGCCTCGCCCGCTATGATGGCGGGAGCGTTTAGCTCCGTCAAGGCCCGCCGCCCGGCCTTGATGACAGCCCCTCAACCGAGGCGCTATACTGTCGGGCATGGCAAGCATCCTCTGGTACGACTTGGAAACCTACGGCCTTGAGCCCCGTCATGACCGCCTAGCGCAATTCGCCTGCATACGCACCGATGAGGAACTCCAGCCGATATCGGGCGGGCTTACGCTCTATAACCGCATTACGCCCGACTATCTGCCCAGCCCCTACGCCTGCCTGGTGCACGGCATAGCGCCCCGCCTTACCCTCGAGGAAGGGCTGCCCGAGTACCAGTTCGCCAAGGCCCTGCGCACCGAGATGATGGCACCAGGCAGCTGCGTCGCGGGCTACAACTCCATAAAGTTCGACGACGAGTTCGTGCGCAACCTCTTCTACCGGAATCTCTTCGATCCCTACGAGCGCGAATGGGCTGATGGCAATTCCCGCTGGGACGTCATAGACCTCTTCCGCGCCGCCCGCGACCTGCGGCCGGAGGGCCTGCATTGGCCTACGAACGCAGCGGGCAAGCCTGAATTCAAGCTTGGCGCCCTGGCCGAGGCCAACGCCATAGACCTGAGCGGCGCGCATGACGCGCTGGAGGACATACGCGCCACGATAAGCCTTGCCCGGCTCGTGCGCGAAAAGCAGGGCAGGCTCTATGATTGGTATTGGAGGCACCGCAGCAGGGACTCGCTGCGCCCCCTCATCGACCTTTCCGGCCATGAGCCGCTCCTGCACACATCCGCCGCCTATACCAGCGAGCGCGGCTGCAGCGCCATCGTGGCGCCCGTGGGCATGATACCCGGCCGGCGCGACGGCGTCGTGGCCGTGGACCTGCGCTGGTCGCCCGAGCCGCTCCTGGACCTGTCGGTCGATGAGCTGCAGAGGCGGGTTTTTTCCAAAGGCGCTGAGCTGGCCGAGGGCGAGCGCATACCCCTCATAAACCTGCGCCTGGGCCGCTGCCCCTACCTCGCCCCGCTCTCCATACTCGATAAGGATGCCGAGGAACGCCTGGGCTTAAGCGTCCGCGAGGCCAAGGCCCGCGCCGCGCTCCTTGCCAGGCGGCCTGAGCTCATTCAGAAGCTGACCGCCGTATTCGCGCCTACCGGCCCCGAGCGCGTGGAGGCCGATCCGGACTACCGCATATATTCGGGAGGCTTCTTCCGCGACGAGGACAAGGACGCCATGGACGGTATACATGAGATGCTGGCCACGCTCGGCCCCGCGCGCGCCAGGCCGCAGGCCTACGCCCTGCCCTTCGTCGACGAGCGCCTGCCCCAGCTTGCCCGCAGGCTCTTTGCCAGGAATTGGCCCGAAACGCTTTCGCCCGCCGAGAAGGCGCGCTGGCGCTCCTTCTGCGCGGGCAGGCTGCTCTGCCCCCGCATAGAGGGCGCCGTCGACCTGGCGGGCTTCGACAAGACCGTGCAGAGCCTGCTCTCGAGCATGGATACCCCGCCGGAGGACAAGGCCATACTGCTTGAGCTTATCGAGCACAGGCGTTTCCTGGACCGCGAAGTCCTGCGCTACGAAGAGCCCGGGGGCGGCAAGGCGCCTAAGCCGAAGAGCGGCGCGCCGGCGGGCACGCCATGAGCCTAGTCAGGGGAGACCGCCGCTTTTACGCCGATCTGGCGCGCATAGCCATACCCATAGCCCTGCAGAACCTCATAGCCAGCGGCGTGAACATGCTGGACACCATCATGGTGGGCAGGCTGGGCTCGGCGGAGCTGGCCGCGGTGGGCCTGGGCAACCAGATTTGGTTCCTGCTCATCCTGCTCATCTTCGGCATAGCTACCGGAGCCGGCGTATTTACCTCCCAGTACTGGGGCAAGCACGACCTGGCCGGCGTGCGCCGCACGACCGGGCTGGCCCTCTGCCTGGGCCTGGCGGCTTCGCTGGCGTTCATGGCCGCGGCCATGCTCTTTCCGCGGGCCATACTGGGCCTGTATACGCGCGACCCCGAGGTGCTCGAGCTTGGCGCCCGCTACCTGCGCCTCGTGGCGCCGAGCTATCCCCTGGCCGCAGGCGCCTTCGTGTTCTCTATAGCCCTGCGCGGTGTCGAGCGCGTGCGCCTGCCCCTCGTGGCCACGCTCATATCCCTCTCTATCAACGCCTTCCTCAACTACCTCCTCATCTTCGGCGCCTGGGGCTTTCCGCGCATGGGCGTGGCGGGAGCGGCGGTGGCTACCGTCATATCGCGCGCCATAGAGGCGGGAATAACCGTCATCGGCGCCTACGCCCTTAAGGCCCCGATAGCCGGCAGCCTGCGGGAACTCAGCTCCTGGGGCGGCGGCTTTAGCGCGAAATTCCTGCGCATAGCCTCGCCGGTCATCCTTAATGAGGTAGCCTGGTCGCTGGGCATAACGAGCTACAACGCCGTCTTCGCCCGCATGAGCACCGACGCCATAGCCGCGTTCAACGTATGCTCCACGGTAAGCCAGCTGGCCATGGTCTTCTTCTTAGGCAGCGCCAACGCGGCCGCCGTCATGATAGGCAAGCGCATAGGAGAAGGCGACCGGGACAAGGCCTTTTCCTGGGCCAAGCGCTTTGCCGTACTATCGCCCGCCCTCGGCCTCGTCATGGGCATGGCCCTGGTGCCTTCCGCCCTGCTCCTCCCCCTGCTTTTTTCCCTAGAGCCGGAGCCCCTGCGGCAGGCAGGCCTCATGGTCGTCGCCCTCGGGGCCATCTTTCCTTTCAAGGTATTTAACCTGCACCTTATCGTGGGCATATGCCGCTCGGGCGGCGATACGCGCTTCGGCGCCTTCTTTGATATCTTTGGCGTATGGGGCCTGGGCGTGCCCCTAGCCCTGCTGGGCGCCTTCGTATTCAAGCTGGAGCCCTACCTGGTTTTCGTGCTCTTGAATATGGAAGAAGTGGTAAAGAGCGCCCTGGGCATATGGCGCCTGCGCTCGAAGCGCTGGCTTAACGACGTTACCGCGGCATAAAGCGAATGCGCGTCCGCTTGCGCACTCGGCCGCGCTGGGCTACAGTAAAGACTTAAGCAAAGCGCCCAAGGAACGGTAATGACCTATGAACTAGGTAAAAATGAATTCATATCCGTACTCTGGGACAATTCCCCCGACCCCTTTTGGGTATGCGAACCCACCGAGGACGGCGATTTCCGCCTCCTGGCCATGAACCCCAGCGAGCGCCTCGCGCTGCCGCGCGCCAAAGAAGGCGACCTATTCTCTTCCATACTCGGCGCTGCCTTCGCCGAGGCTACGGCCGGCTACAGGGCTTGCCTGCGCGAGGGGGCCGTTCAGGTATTCGACCAGCGCAGCGTCGTGGACGGCAAGCGGCGCGTATTCCGGGTAGTCATCATGCCGGCCTTCGGCCCCGATGGCCGCATATGCCATATATGGGGCACGGCCAAAGACTTAAGCGATATCGTCGACGCGCGCGAGCGGGCCGAATCGGCGGCCGCCGAGCTTGAGGAGCTGATACGGGAGCGAACCAAGGCCCTCGAGGCCGCCAACGCCGAGCTGCGGCTGGCCAACAAGGAGCTCCTGCTGGCGAACGAGCGCTATCAGGAACTTGCGCTTAAGGATTCGCTTACCTCCCTCTCAAACCGCCGCGCCTTCAACGAGGCCGGCCTGCGCGAGTTCAACCGCTCCCGCCGCTACGGCCGCAGCCTCTCCCTCGTGGCCTTTGACCTTGATAACCTGAAGCGCATAAACGACGAGTACGGCCACCCGCTGGGCGACGAGGCCATACGCAGGGTGGGCGCCATACTGGCCCAGGCGGGGCGCAGCGCGGACCTTGCCGCCCGCTTGGGCGGCGACGAGTTCGCCATCATACTGCCGGAAACCGAGCTATCCGAGGCCAGCGCCCTCGCCACGCGCTGCATAGCGGCCCTGGCCGCCGAAGAATTGCGCTATGACGAGGCCCTCGTCATCAGGCTCGGCATGAGCGCGGGCGCCGCGGCCCTATTGCCCGAGGACCTTTCCTTCGACGCGCTCTACGCTCGGGCGGACCGCGCGCTCTACCACGCCAAAAATTCCGGCAAGGGCAAGGTAGATATCGAGCCCTGATCCTTAGTACCTTATGGGCGTACTCACTCTAAAACCATCCGGAGGAACTATCATGGAATATAGACGGCTCGGCTCGGCGGGCATAAAGCTCAGCGTACTCTCTTTGGGCTCCTGGGTAACCTATGGCAAGCAGGTCGATATAGACGCGGCCGTAGCCAGCATGAAGGCGGCCTACGACCTGGGCGTGAATTTCTTCGATAACGCGGAATCCTACGCGGGCGGCCAGTCCGAGCAGATCATGGGCGCCGCGCTCAAAAAGCTGGGCTGGCGGCGCGGCTCGTACATCGTATCCACTAAATTCTATTGGGGCCTGGCCGATGGCCCGAACGAGAAGAACACGCTCAACCGCAAGCGGCTCATGGACGCCATGGACGGCTCGATACAGCGCTTCGGCCTCGACTACATCGACTTGGTGTACTGCCATAGGCCCGATCCAGACACGCCTATGGAAGAAGTGGTGCGCGCCATGAGCGACATCGTGGCCTCTGGCAGGGCCATGTACTGGGGCACCAGCGAATGGTCGTCCGACCAGCTCATGGAAGCCTGGAGCATAGCGGACAAGCGCAATCTCTACCTGCCCCAGATGGAGCAGCCACAATACAATCTCTTTACCCGCGACAAGGTGGAGAGCGAATTCACGCGGCTCTACGACGGCATAGGCTTGGGGCTTACCACCTGGAGCCCCCTGGCAAGCGGCGTGCTGAGCGGCAAATACTCCGGCGGCGTGCCGCGGGATTCCCGCCTGGCCCTGCCCGGCTACGAATGGCTCAGGGAGAGCGCGGCTACGCCAGAGCGCATAGCGGCCGCGGACAGGCTCGCGCCCATAGCCGCCCAGCTCGGCGCCAGCCCCGCCCAGCTGGCCATAGCCTGGTGCGCCAAGAATCCCCGCGTATCCACGGTCATAACCGGCGCCTCGCGCCCCGCGCAGGTACAGGAGAACATGAAGGCCATCGACCTCTTACCCAAGCTTGACCAGGGCGCTATGAAGGCCATAGAGGAGGCCATAGGTGGCGTCAGATAAGCCCTTCGGCGACGCGGCCATAGAATTCCCGGTAAGCTTCGAGCTGCGCATCATTTACCTCCTGGCCGCAGGCGCAACGCTTGAGGAAGACGCCATGCGCATACTGCTGGCTTCCCACGCCCAGCCCTCGCGGCCCGTGGCCCTGCCCGCCCCCGGCGTCAAGTACGGCAGGCTGTCCATACCCGTGACCTTCAGCGATCAGGAAAGCATGCGGGCGGCCTACGCGGCGCTAGGCGCCCTGCCCTGCGTAAAGGCGGTCATGTGAGGCCCCCGCGCATAGAATTCCTCTATGAGGGCGACGGGCTCATCGTCATAGACAAGCCGGCGGGACTGCCGTCTATTGCCCCGGAAAACAGCCGCTCGGCCAACGCGCTCGGTCTCGTCACCCTGCATATACGCGCGCGCAATCCCAAGGGCAGGGCGGCCGTCGTGCATAGGCTGGACAGGGATACCTCCGGCGTCATGGCCTTCGCCGCCGATGCCCGAACCAAGGCCGAGCTCATGGCGGCATGGAACGAGCTCGTGCTCTGCAGGCGCTACGTGGCCCTCGTGGAAGGCGGCCTGCCCGACGACGAAGGCTTCATGGACGATTGGCTCATCGAGCGCAGCATAGGGCGGGTAAGCGTGGGCAAGCAGGGCGATAAATGCGCTCAGGGTCCCGCCCAGCGCGCCTTGAGCCGCTACCGCGTGCTTAAGCGCGGTCCCGTATTCAGCCTGGTGGAGCTGGAGCTGGATACCGGTCGCAAGCACCAGATACGCGCCCAGCTTGCCTCCCGCGGCTGCCCGGTAGCCGGCGACGAGCGCTACGGCTCCCGGCGCGATCCCGCGGGCAGGCTTTGCCTGCACGCCAGCCTCCTTGAGCTTAAGCGGCGCCCCGAAGCCGAAGCCCAGCGCTTTGAAAGCCCCGTGCCCCAGGCCTTCTACGACGCGCTTAGGAGCGCCGATAC
>JBFZES010000153.1:0-3618 GCA_041306725.1 Spirochaetaceae bacterium
GGCGAGATCGACAAGCGCGTGCGCGAGGCGGCCAGGATACTGGACATAGAGAAGTACCTCGACCGCAAGCCCAAGCAGCTGTCCGGCGGGCAGCGCCAGCGCGTGGCCGTAGGCCGCGCCATCGTCCGCAACCCCAAGGTGTTCCTCTTCGACGAGCCCCTGTCCAACCTCGACGCCAAGCTCCGCGTGCAGATGCGCGCCGAGATCATCGAGCTGCATAACCGCCTGCAGGCCACCATGATCTACGTTACCCATGACCAGGTCGAGGCCATGACCATGGGCGATAAGATCGTCGTCATGAAGGACGGCCTCGTGCAGCAGATAGGCTCCCCGCTCTATCTCTACAACCAGCCCATCAACAAGTTCGTAGCCGGCTTCATAGGCAGCCCGCCCATGAATTTCGTCAAGGTGCGCGTCTTAAGCGAAGGCGGCGAACTGGTGCTCGACGAGGGATCGTCCAGGCTTAAGCCCGACGCCGCCCACGTAACCCTCCTTAAGCCTTACGTAGGCAAGGACATCGTGATGGGCATACGCCCCGAGGACCTGCCCTACGACGAGAAAAAGGCCGCGAACTCCATCAAGACCAAGATAACCGTGGTAGAGCCTCTCGGCGCGGAAATCCACCTCTGGGCGCAGACCGCGTCGCATCAGGTTATTTCTAGGGTGCCGCCCCACCACAGCTTCCGCATAGGCGAGGAAGTGTCCTTTGCCCCGCTTATGAGCAAGGCCCGCTATTTCGACGGAGAAACCGAGGCGTCTATACTGCCCGTCGATTTCGTCGAGGTGAAGACCAAGTAATCGGACTCTATAGCGTAAGAAAAGGGCTCCGTCCTTGCGAAGGGCGGGGCCCTTGTCGTATAGTTATCCAATGGCTGATACCGTTCACGCATCGCTTGCGCCCTTCATCGATAGAATAAAGAACATCGAGCGCGTTACCGAGTCCATATACCTCAAATTAGGAAAGCTCTTTCCCGCTATAAAGGCGGGCGTAGACCAGAGCGCGCGCTTGGCGGAGGATGCCATACGGGCCGTGCTCTTCAGCCATCGCGGCGGGGCGAGCGCCGAACTGGCCAAGCGCAGGAGCGAAGAATTCCTAGAGGACGCCACCATATTCTTCGACAGGGCTTCCCGTACCGAAGGCGGCTTCCTCACCGCCATAGAAGCGAGCATAGAAAACCTGTCCCAGCTGGACGATATCATAGACCGCATACGGGCAGACTCCGAGGAGATGGAGATCGTATCGCTCAACGCCATGACCGTGGCGCTCAAATCCGGCGCCGCGGGCAGGGCCTTCTCCGTGATTACCGACGAGCTTAAGCGCCTGTCGGGCAGGACCATACAGCACGCCAATGACCTGTCGCGATCAGGCTCGAGCCTCATGGAGGAGCTTGCCGCCCTGCAGTACGCGCTGAGCGAATTGGCCGAGAAGCAGAACGCCTTCTTCAGCGGGGTGCGCGAGACCCTTGAGCATGGCTTTCGCGAGCTCGATGAGGCGGTGGATAGCGCCGCGAGCTGGCTGCGGCTCCTGGCCTCGGAGGCCCAGCGCGTGCGCGAGCCGGTTTCCGACATCATGCAGAGCGTGCAGGTACAGGACATCATACGGCAGTCGCTCGACCATGTGCTCTTATCACTTGGCGCTGCATCTGAAGACAGCTTTAGCGCGGATATAGACCGGGGCGAGGAAGAGCTGTTCCTAGGCGAGATAACGCGACTGTCCGCGGCCTTGCTCGACGATATACACGGCCAGGTGGCGGGCAGCCTTTCCCGGCTGCGCGGGGATTTTACCGGCATCGAGGCTATCATCGCCGAGCTCGACGCCAAGCGCGCGGCTCCGCCAAGCGCGCGGGCCATGTGCTTCGATTCCATAGACTTCGATGGTCTGTCGAGCGCCTACCTCCATGCCAAGACCGAAGCAGCTAACCGGAGCGCGCGCATAGCCGCAGGCGTTCTTAACCTGGCAGAGCGCTTTAAGGCCGTTAACTCCATATTGTCGCGCTTTAGGAACATCGTCACCGCCTCCCGCATAGAGACCGCGCGCAATAAGGCGCTGTCCATCGTGTCCAATACCGTGGCGGGCATGATGGACCTTACCGAGAGGCTTGCCAAGGACATCAACGCGGCGGGCGAGGTAACGCGGGGCTTTTCCAAAGCCCTTACCGCGGGCGTGAGCGAGTATCTAGGCGACGCCGAGGACAGCCGGGAGCTGCTCGAGCGCGAGCTTGCGCGGCTTAAGGGCGAATTCGGCCGCATGGAGAATTCGCGTATGCGGCTCTGCGACGCCGAGGCTGGCTTCGTGCCCTTCTCCGACGATTTCAACGCGGCCATACGCGGCGCCCAGGGCGAAGCCCTGCGTATCGAAGGGCTCGCGCGAGAACTTCTGGATATGCGCGGTGAGCTTCAACGAAGGGCGGACGCTTCGGGAACCAGCGGGCATGAGCTTTCGTCCGACTCTATACACAACCATAGGCTCAAGGCCATAGTCGAGCGCTTCACGATCTTTAACCATAAACAAGCGGCCTCCCAGATGACCGGTCTCGGCCAAGAGTACGATAACGTAGGCGCCGAGAGCGGAGACGTAACGCTGTTTTAGGCGGCATAGTGTTCAAACTCAAGCTGAGCCACTTTAGCCAGGAAGTCTTAACCATACACCCCGGCGAATACCACGTGAGCTCAGACGATGTCATCATAGCCACGGTGCTCGGCTCCTGCGTGGCCGTAGCCCTCTACGATACGCGCCTTCGCTTGGGCGGCCTCAATCATTTCATGCTGCCCGGCGGCCTGGACGACCCTGATATTGCGCATAGCAAGAACGCCAAATACGGCATGTTCGCCATCGAGCTGCTCTATAACGAAATGCTCAAGGCCGGTTCCCGTAAGCAGGATATAGTGGCTAAGCTCTTCGGCGGCGCTTCGGTGCTTAATCTGCCGGGCGGCCCCACCAAGGTACCTACGGACAATATCGAGTTTGCCCAAAGCTACCTGGATCGCGAGCGCATACCCGTCGTGGCCAGCGACTTAGGCGGCCTGCGGCCCCGCAAGGTGTTTTTCTTCGTAAAGAGCGGCAAGGTGCTGCTTAAGCGCTTCGGCGGCCAGGCCGTGCTCCTGCTCGAGCGGGAGGAAAACGCTTACCTGCGGGTCATAAAGCGGGAACAGGGCGGGCCCGTGACGCTGTTTACCCGGCCTTAGCAGCCGTCGCGCATGCGCTTCTCGTCGTCGCCGCAGGCGACGATGAAATCGCCCTGGGGCACGTACACGCGCGAATAGGGCGGTAAGGAGGCGGTGAGCCATACATTGCCGCCTATGACGCAGCCCTTTCCTATGACCGTATCGCCGCCCAGTATGGTGGCGCCTGAGTAAATAGTAACGCCGTCCTCGATGGTGGGATGGCGCTTTACGTCGCCCTTATGCTTCTTCACGCTCAAAGCGCCTAAGGTAACGCCCTGATACACCTTCACGCCCGAGCCTATGACGCTCGTTTCGCCTATGACCACGCCGGTGCCGTGGTCGATAAAGAAGCGTTCGGCTATGGCCGCGCCGGGGTGTATGTCGATGCCCGTCTTGCCGTGCACGTATTCGCTCATCATGCGGGGTATGAGGGGCACATTGAGCTCCCAGAGC
>JBFZES010000154.1:0-4870 GCA_041306725.1 Spirochaetaceae bacterium
CGGGCTAGAGCTCGTGCGCCACGCGCAGGGCTTTGCGCGCATAGCCCAATCAGCCCGGCTCATCGAGCTTGCCCTAGAGCGGGCTAGCGCGGTCATACGCGCCTTGGGCAGCTATGTGGACGCCGGATCGGCGCACGAACGGCGCTTGATTGACGTTAACGAGGAAATCGATACCGTCCTTGCCCTCTACTTGAGCGCGGCTCACGGCGGCGTAAGCCTAACGAGGGAGTACGGGCAGGGCTGCGTCGTGCTGGCCTCGCCCGATCAGCTTATCCAGGTATGGACCAACCTGATCGTGAACGCCTTGCAAGCCATGCAGGGCTCGGGCAGCCTGCTCATACACAGCCAGAGGCTAGGCCCTAATCTGCGGGTTTCCATAGAGGACAATGGCCCCGGCATACCCAAGGAACTGGCTCTTAAGGTGTTCGAGCCGCTCTTTACCACCAAGACCGACGGCCAGGGCAGCGGCCTCGGCCTCGATATAGCCAAACGGGTGGTCGAGTCCCTCGGCGGCTCCATTGGCCTAGAGTCGGAACCCGGTCGCACGGTATTCACCGTTACCCTGCCCGCGGCGGACGAATAGCGCGGCGGGGAGGCCTCCTCATACGAAGCTCGTAGGCCTCTTGCGCGCCCGTTCGTAGCATTGTCCGATGGCTGGGAATACGCTCCCGCTCTAGCCTTGCCCTTGATCGCTTAGGCGACAAGGAGTACCGCGTATGATGCTAGCTAAAATCGTCGTTGCCCTGCTTACGGGCTTAGCCCTGTCCTCCTGCGGCACGGTCGCGACGGATATGCCTCCCGCCATGGAAGGCGCCGCCTTCGTCGAAATGGCCACGCCCGTGGATTCCCCTCCCGCGGCGCTCTATGAGCCCGACCTTCTTAAGGCGGATTTCAGCCAGTTCCGCCGTATCGTGGAAAAGCGCACGGCCAGGCTCTATACCGACCGTTCCCGGCTTTCGGCCATGCTCGACGAGGCTGAATCCCGGCTGGGAGGGCCTATGGACGAGCTGGGCTTCCTGCGGCTGCTCGCGCCCATCGTCGCCGAGCTGCGCTGCGGCCACAGCTTTTTAAGCGTATCGGCCGGCCTTGAGCGGCGGCTTCGCGCGGATACGCCGCTCTTTCCCCTGGGCGTGCGCATATTCGGCGATAGGCTCTTCGTCATCGAGGATGGCTATGGCCGCGGCGTGGCGCCTGGCCGCGAGATCCTGGCCATCAATGGCCGGCCAGCCGCCGATATCATAGCCCTCCTCATGGCGAACATGACTACGGACGGCCGCGACCGAGGCCGGCCGCGCTATGACGCCGAACGCTGGTTCGCTTCCATGTATTACGCCTACCTAGACTCGTCGGCAAGCTTCGACCTGATCCTGCGCGGCGAGACGGAAGGGTTGGAAGGATACGGGCTCGAGGAACTGACCGTAGCGGGGCAGAGGGATCCGGCCCTCGTCAAGCTGGCGGAAGGCGTGGCGCACGATACTACGGACGCCCCGTACTCAAAAGCCTACTATCCCGCTTACGCCCTGCTTAAGGTAGCGACTTTTTCCTACAGCCGCCCTAAAGCCTACGAAGACTTCCTTAAGGATTTCTTTGCCGGGCTCAAGAGCCAGGGCACGGATACGCTCATCCTTGACCTGCGCGGCAACTATGGCGGATCGCCCGCGCCTACGGCCGAGCTCTTCCGTTACCTGATACGCGAGCCTACGGCCTTCTTCGCGCCCGGCAATCCCGTCTATCTGGCGCCGTGGAAAAAAGCCCTTAAGCCCTACCCCGACGCTTTTAGCGGCAGGCTTTTGGTGCTGATGGACGAGGCCGGCTTCTCCATGAATAGCTTCCTGCTGAGCATCTTGAAGTACCGCGGCATAGGCACGCTCATAGGCGCCAGGAGCGCGGGCGGCTTCGCCTGCTCCGACGCCTCGCCGCTTAGCACCCTGCGCAACACAGGCCTCCGGCTCCGCTACTCTACCCAGGCTTTTTCCGTGGCCGTGGAAGGGCAGGAGGCCGGCATAGGAGTCGAGCCCGACCTGGCCGTGGCGTGGACCCTTGAGGACTACCTGGCAAAGCGCGACCCGGTCATGGCCGCCGCGCTTAATGCCCTAAGCGCTCCTTGATAGGCGGTCCTCCGCGCGCGGGCCTTCCTATTTGAACACCAGGGTATAGGCCATGCCGGCAAGGCTCTCGTACTCCTCTGAGCCGCGCACGACCAGGGCCGAGAGGTAGAGCACGGTGGGCCAGGCTCCCGAGTTTGGGTAGAGCTCCTCTTCCATGAAGAGGTCGACGAGCTTGCCTACGGAGCGGCTCGCGTTGAGGGCGTCGCCCTGCGCGCTTACCCGCTGCCAGCGGCGCACGAACTCGCCCTTGAAGGGCCACACCTGCCAGGCCTCGTCGTCGCTTAAGTATAGGGGGCTATCCTGGCCGTAGTTTTCCTCGGCCATGCCCATGCCGGCGAGTTCCTCGGGATACTCGTCGAACCAGCCCCAGAGCACGCGCGTATAGGTGGCGGGCCAGGTGGACGAGTTGAGGTAGAGCGCCGCGTCGTCCCAGGCGCGCGGCAGCCGAGCCCGTATAACGAAGGGAGCGCGGGACAGGGTTATGACCCCGTAGTCGTCCGGCTCCACGGCGGCGCCGGCCTGCTCGATGATGAAGGAAAACTCCTGCGCCGCGGCCGGCAGGGCCAAGAGGGCGAGGAAGGCCGAAAGGACCATGGCCAAGGCGGCCGGGCGGGTGTGGCGGGCTGTTCTATCCATAGAGAAACTATAGAGCGCGAAAGCGGAGCTAGCAAGCGCGCGGGCCGCGCTTTTGGGCATCGTTAATAGAGGAGCCGAGCAGGCGGCGGAAGCGCTCTTCCAAATCGCTATCGTCGGCCACGGCCGCCAGCACGCCCGCGCCCTCTATGAGCGCGCACAGGCGCTCCGCCTCCGCCAGAGCGGCGGCCGAGTCCGCGCACTGCCCCTCCGCGAGCAGGAGCGCCGATAGCCGGGCTAAGCTTTCGCTGAGCGCGTCCTGCATGGCCTGCCTGCGCAGGGGAAGCACCGATAGCAGAAAGCGCAGGTAGGCCGAAGCGTCGCCGCAGGCCTCCCTCGCCTTGCCAAGCGCGGCCGCGTAACCCATCCAGAGGGCTTCAAGGTAGGCCTCCGCGCCTGAATCCTGCCCTACGCCTTGGACGCTAACGGCAGGCGCGGGCAAGTAGGAGCTAAAGAAGCGGTCGACGCAGGCATCGAAGAGCCTGGCCTTGTCAGGAAAGTAGTAGTAGAACGCCCCCTTGGACAGCCCGCTAGCCTTAACGAGGTCGGCCATGCTCGCCCCATCCACGCCCTTTTTAAGGAAGACGGGAAAGGCCCGCTCCACTATGTCGTCGCGCGATGTCTTCATGAGCCGCTCCGCTCTCGAGGGCGGGCCATGCTGAATACGCTCGTGCCCTCAAGGCTATGCGTGGCCAGGAGTCGGAAGTCCCTACCCATATAGAGCGGCAGGTTGCGCTCGTTCTCGGTGTCCAGGGCTAGGCCCGCGCAGAGCGGATCGGCCTGCGCGTCGGCTATGGCCTTATCTAATAAAGCCGATCCTAGGCCCCTGCCGCGGCTCTCCGCGCTGACGCCGAGCATGACCAAGTAGCGCCACCGCCCCGATGGCAACGATGAGCGCGCGACCGACATGTAACGCTGTAGCCGCGCGAAGCTCCCTCGCGGCAGCCGGGCGGCCAGCGCGATAGCCCTGAGGGCAAGCCGCGCGAAGGACAGCGCCGCCCTGATCCCCGGCCTCAAGGGACGCTCCACGATGCTGCAGGCCGCTAAGCGGCCCTCGACGAAGGTCCCGCGCAGCTCTTCATCCATTATGCGTGCTTTATCGAACATGAAGGACAGGAAGATCGCCGCGGCCTGATCCCTCCCGGCCTTGCCGAAGAAATAGGCGTCCGAAGGGTCTTGGGCAAAGGCGTTCGCCATGACCGCGATGAAGCCTGCCTTGTCGGCGGGGCCGAGGGCGCGTTGCTCGATTGCCCTTGCGTCCATGGGCTTGGCCTCTTCGCCGTTCACGCCTGGCCTCCTTGGGCTGAGCGGCCGCCAGCCCCGTAGTGGTCAACCGCGAAGGCATAGGCGAGCTTGATATAAAAGAGCACGGAGATGAGGCGTTGCGCTTCCGGCATGGGAATAAGGAAGAGGGCGGGTACGATGAGGGCCAGCAGCAGCCCGGCCAGCGCCGGCTGATCCGCCTTGCCCGCGCGGCTATTCACGATGCTTGCCGCCCCTACGCTCAAGGCCCAGGCGGCAAGAGAGGGCAGAAGAGGCAGGCCGGCGAGGAGGGCGAGGGCCGGGAGGTGCAGGTGTACGGCTATGAAGAGCCTGCGCTTTGGAGCGCTTCGAGCGTAATAGTCCGAAGTTCCACGGGTAAAATTGGCCGCGCAGCCGGCGGCAATATCGAAGGCCAGCAGCAGCGCGATGCCGAACCGCGCTATGCCCGCCTCCATAAGCGTATCCGCGCCGAGCAGATAAAAAGCGGCGGCTCCTAAAGAACCGGCGAACAGCACGCCCAGCAGGCTGCCCCTGGTTTGTTCTTCGCCGAAAACCTCATGCAAGGCTGAGGGTATGCTTATGCTTCTCATGCTTTCTCCTGTCATTAAAAACCGACCGTTTGGTATAATAAGCTAAGGCAGACGCCTGGTCAAGAACTTGATGGCTTATGTTCGAGGATATGTGGGCTGAAGCGGGGGTTGAGACAGGGGTTCTGTTTTGAAGGGAGCCTTAGCGGCTCAGGCCACGGTAGCGGGCGTAGAAGAAGAGCGCGGCGGTCATGAGGGCGTGGCCGTAGTCCTCGCCGCCCACTAAGTCAATGGCGTCATGCTCGGGCACGAGCACGACCTCGATGTTTTCCTGCTCGT